>NZ_JCAKNA010000008.1:0-128917 GCF_059515885.1 Acinetobacter sp. FY683
TAGGGTCTGTTGACATTTGCTGTGCAAAAAAAATAGCGAGAAAGTAAAATTTAATCGCCAAACCAAATCTACTCCTCGCTATGCCTCGTACAATGTTGACTGATCAACACTGGTCTAAGTTAGAAACTATTTTCCGTAATTTTCGTATTTATCTCAAACAAAATCTTCGTAATTTTATTGAAGCTATTCTTTATAGAATCCGTACAGGTTGCCCATGGCGGGATTTACCCGCCACTTTTGGAAAGCCAAACTCCATATTCAAGAAATTTTCTAGATGGTCGAAAGATAATAAGCTATTAAAAATATTTAAGTTAATTTCATCTGATGCTGACCTAGAGTGGATATTTATTGATGCTAGTCATGTGAGAGCTCATCAACATGCTACAGGAATTAAAAATCAGGCTATTTCAAAAAGTATCGGTGGAAACAGTTCTAAAATTCATTTGGCTGTTGATGCTCATGGGAACCCTGTTCAGTTTCTAATAGAGGATGGCACGACCCACGATGTAAAAGTGGCACCTAAATTAGTTGATAGCCTCTACCTAAACGAGACAGAAACTCTATGTGCAGATAAGGGTTATGACTCTGAATCCTTGAGAGAACAGATAGAAAATACGGGTACTCAAGCCAATATTCCTAAGAAATCCAATACACTATCAAATCATGATCATATGGATTGGTATTTATATAAAATCAGGCATTTAGTTGAGAATGCCTTTGCTAGATTAAAGCACTTTAGAGGCATTGCCACACGCTATGATAAGCTAAAGCAAAGCTATGAAAATTCTGTTGCCTTAGCTTGCATCTTTATTTGGTTACCATTATGAAATGTCAACAGCCCCTAAATATAATAAGAGTTCCAAACAAATTTTAAACAATAAAAAAGGGCTTTAAGCCCTTTTTTATAGAATAGAAAATTAATTTGACGACATTGCCACTTTAATTTTTTCCATTGCATTTTTTTCTAGCTGACGAATACGTTCAGCAGATACGTTATATTCAGCAGCAAGTTCATGTAGGGTAGATTTATCATCGTCTAACCAGCGGCGCTGTAGAATATTACGTGAACGATCATCAAGTTGATCCATTGCATCATGAAGGGCATTGGTACTTTGCTCTTCATAATCTTCATTTTCAGCGAGTCTTGCAGGGTCGTAACGGTTATCTTCTAAATATAAAGCAGGTGCAACATAAGTAGAGCCTTCATCGTCGTCATCACCTTGAGCTTCAAAAGCAGCATCATAGGCAGTTAAACGACCTTCCATTTCAAGCACTTGTTCTGCTGTGACATTTAAGTCTTTTGCAATAGATTGTGCTTCTTCAAGAGTTAGCTTTTTGCTCGATTTTTTTAAACTACGTAAGTTAAAGAATAATTTACGTTGTGCTTTAGTGGTCGCAATTTTGACAATACGCCAATTACGAATAACATATTCATGAATTTCGGCTTTAATCCAATGCACAGCAAATGAAACTAAACGTACGCCCATAGTTGGATCGAAACGTTTTACCGCTTTCATTAAGCCTAAGTTGCCTTCTTGAATTAAGTCACCCTGTGGTAAGCCATAACCTGCATAACTACGGGCAATATGAACCACAAAACGTAAGTGAGACATCACTAACATTTTTGCTGCATCTAAGTCTTGATCGTAAAAGTAACGATCAGCCAACTCTTTTTCTTGTTCGGCAGTTAAAATTGGAATTTGATTGACAGTGCTAATATAAGCCCCAAGGTTTGAACCTGGTGCTGATAATGACAGGGGCATCAAATGATTGCTGCTGTCACTCATAGGAACTCCTTTAGGATGTGTCGATGAATTATCAATGACATTCATATTAATGTGAATATCCAACTAAATTAAGTGGAAATGGTGAAGAAATGTAATTTTTTATGCCAAAGGATTAAAAAATGAATTATTGAGCAATTATATAATGAAATTCATTATTGGAAATACATTTTACTTCACACTTTAATTGGTGAAGCTGGCAATATCGAAGTACATCTTGTTGGCTATGCGGGTCAGATGATTTAAGTAAAAACTGCTGGTTTGTAGATTTCTTCAGCGTTTTTTTTAACATTAAAAGGGGTATTGGGCAAGGTTTTCCCATTGCATCTATAATATCTAAGGTTTGATTTACATCATCCATTTAATTTAAACCGTTTAAAAACAGGTCAATTATACAAAAAATTGGCAGAAAAATGAAAAAATGTGAATTTTTATTTATTCTGATTAAGATTAACAATTTAAATTGATTTATAAAAAATAAATACGCTTAAATCTGAATAAGATATCTGAAAAAACTCTATTATTTGTAATAAACCCATGATAAGCTCAAAGTGACTTCGGTGTTATGGTAACTATAAAAGTTACTGAGCAACTTGGTTAGAAATGGATGTAACCGGATTTTGTTAATAGTTTTACAGAATGATTATAAGTTTGGAAATAAAAAATGTTTTTAAGCTTTGTTTGTCTGCTGCTTGCAACACCGGGTGGTCCTTCAATTATGTCTATGAGGATTAACTAAATGACAGCTGCTCGCGAACAAGGCGTAGTTAAGTGGTTTAACGACACTAAAGGTTTTGGTTTTATTCAACGCAATGGCGGTGATGACGTATTTGTTCATTTCCGTGCTATTCAAGGCGACGGCCACCGTTCACTACGTGACGGCCAACGTGTTGAGTTCAGTGTTGTAAAAGGCCAAAAAGGCTTCCAAGCTGAAGAAGTTCAGCCATTAGACTAATTGAAAAATTAGACTAATAAAAACGCTCCAATGTTTATTGGAGCGTTTTTTGTTTATACTGTATGAAATTTTATTATTTATGAGTTAGAGCACATTAATATGTCAGCTGGTTTTGAAACCTTAAATTTACATCCAAATTTGAAAAAAGCAATTGATGCATTAGGCTTCACTAAAATGACGTCAATTCAAGAAAAGGTTTTAAAATTTACTTTGGCAGGACACGATGCGATTGGTCGTGCACAAACAGGTACAGGTAAAACTGCTGCTTTCCTGATTAGTGTTATTAATGACTTATTAAACAATCCAATTCAGCAACAGCGTTTCCGTGGTGAAGCACGTGCTCTTATTTTAGCACCTACACGTGAATTGGCATTGCAAATTGAAAGTGATGCAAAAGAATTAACTAAATTTACAGATCTACACTTAGTAACCTTATTGGGTGGTGTAGATTTTGAAAAGCAAAAAGCTGAACTGAGCAAAAACTTCGTCGATATTATTGTGGCAACACCGGGTCGCTTAATTGACTTTGTGGAGCAAAAAGAAGTTTGGTTAGATCAAATTGAGTTTTTAGTCATTGATGAAGCAGACCGTTTATTGGATATGGGCTTTATTCCATCGGTAAAACGTATTGTTCGTTACTCTCCACGTAAAGAGCAGCGCCAAACACTAATGTTCTCTGCAACATTTAGCTACGATGTATTAAATTTAGCACAGCAATGGTTGTTTGAGCCTGTTACCGTTGAAATTGAACCAGAAAAGAAAACCAATGCAGATGTTGAACAGCGTGTGTATATGGTAGCAAAATCTGACAAATACAAATTGTTAGAAGAAATTTTACGTGATGAACCTATTGAAAAAGTCATGATTTTTGCGAACCGTCGTGATCAAGTTCGAAAGCTATACGATCATTTGAAAAAAGATGGTTATAAAGTCGTGATGTTATCTGGTGAAATTGCGCAAGACAAACGCTTAAAAATGTTAGATCAGTTTAAAAATGGTCAACACAATATTATGATTGCAACCGATGTTGCAGGTCGTGGTATTCATGTAGATGGCGTATCTCACGTTGTGAATTTTACGTTGCCAGAGCAGTCGGATGATTATGTACACCGTATTGGTCGTACTGGGCGTGCGGGTACGCGTGGTGTAAGTATTAGCTTCTTGTCTGAAGATGATGCTTTCTATTTACCAGAAATTGAAAAAGCCATTGGACAGAAATTGCCGCTTACACGTTTAGATGGTTATTGTTAATTCAAGGTTTTTGAATCACAAGATTACGAAAGAGAAATAAAAAAACCGCTTAATAAAGCGGTTTTTTTATTGTGTAAATTATTTGATATTTACTTTGCTTGGCATTGGAATGTGAGTACAGTTTGATAGTCATCATCTTTAGATATATCTGTACTTTTGCCTGCAATTGTACCTAAAATACCAGCGGCTGCTTGAATCATTTTTCCAGTTTGATCATCTACAACACCTTTTAGCACACCGTTATAAGTAGTTTTTTCATCGATAACAATCGCTGTGGCTTTTCCACAGGTTTTGTTTGCAGCAACAGCAGCATTATTTTTTGCAATGACTTCTGATTTGCCTAAACCTGTTATTTCATATTGATTATTTGGTTTTTGAATCGCAAGGGTGTTGGTTGTTGGGTTTGAACTACATGCAGATAACAATAAGAGCGGTGGGATAATAGATGTAAAAACAATAATCTTATTCATGTTGTTTCCCCTGAGTTGATTTCTTGATTTCAACATATTTTGAAGTTTGAAATATGTGGCTTATGTATAAGAATTGAAAAGACTTTGTTGAGGCTTGGTGCATAGAATATTATATTGTATATCTACCATGTAAGTTGTTGAATCGATCTTATAAAAACATGAATGATCGAAATTATCTAAAACCATCATTGATATTCTCATGTAAAAACGGCAATAGATTTGTCTTGAACTTTAAACTTTGTGCTAATCTTAATGAAATTTTTAAAGCAGATATAGAAGTCAATGGCGGATACAGCGGTCGATCTCATTCATCAAAATATTCATCAACGTCAATCTATTGGTCATTTGGTTGAACCTGCGCCAAATGGGGAGCAATTAGAAAAAGCATTTCTAGCTGCTTTAACTGCACCAGATCATCATCGATTAAAACCAACACGTTTTGTAGTGATACCTGAAGATCAACGTGAAGCATTTGGAGAGTTGTTATCTCAGGCTTTGGCAGATACAGGTCAAACTGAAATAGCGCAATTGGAGCGTGTTAAGAATCATCCATATCGTGCACCATTGTTGGTTTTAGCATTAACGCAATTTATCGATCATCCTAAAGTTCCTTATTTTGAACAAACATTAAGTACGGGTGCAGCAATTCAGAACTTTTTACTATCATTGCAATCACAAGGTTTTTCAACCATGTGGCGTAGTGGTGCAGTGGTCGAGTCTAAACACTTTAAGCAAGCACTGAGTTTGGGTGAAGATGATTTGATTTCGGGTATTATTTATATAGGAACAGCTGTAAAAGCTATTCCTGCGCGCGGTGAAATTAATACAAGCGAATTTGTTAGTTTTTGGAATAAGTAGATTAGTTTTTTGGAAAAAATAAAAATGAGTGAATTAGATTTTGCAAGTTTTCTAGGCAGTGACACGGAAGTTAAAAAAACGGGGTTAAGAGTTACTGTTTTAGGTGGTGGTAGCTTTGGTACGGCTATGGCAAATACAGCTGTACGCAATGGCTGTGACACTATGATTTGGATTCGCGATGAAGTCACAGCAAAAGAAATAAATGAAACACATATTAATAAGCGTTATTTGCCAGATTTTTCATTAGAAAAAGAGTTAAAAGCTGTTTCTAATATTGAGATGGCTGTACGTGATCGTGACATTATTTTAGTTGCTATTCCAAGTCATTCATTTCGTGATGTGTTACGTCAGATAAAACCTTTTGTTTCATCCCAAGCAATTGTGTCTTTAACGAAAGGTATTGAGGCAGATACATTTAGTTTTATGAGTGGCATTATTCAAGAAGAACTTCCAGAAGTTCCTTTTGGTGTGCTTTCGGGACCAAACTTAGCAAAAGAAATTGTAGCAGGTCAGCCAGCAGGTACTGTTATTGCAAGTGACTCAGAACTTGTACGTAATGCAGTTCAACAGGCATTACATAGTGCACTTTTCCGTGTGTTTGCAAGTGATGATGTGAATGGTGTTGAATTGGGTGGTGCACTTAAAAATATTTATGCGGTTGCTATGGGAATGGCTGCGGCATTTGAAGTGGGTGAGAACACTAAAAGTATGATTTTAACGCGTGCCTTGGCGGAAATGAGTCGATTTGCAGTGGAGTTGGGGGCAAATCCATTGACCTTCTTAGGTTTGTCGGGTGTGGGGGATTTGTTCGCAACATGTAATAGCCCGCTTAGTCGTAATTATCAAGTAGGTTATGCTTTGGGTAAGGGTAAAACTTTAGAGCAAGCAACTACAGAATTAGGACAAACTGCTGAAGGAATTAATACAATTATTCAAGTTCGTACACGTTCCGAGGAATTGGGGGTATATATGCCAATTACCTGTGCGTTATATGAAATTATTTTTAAAGGTGCGCCCACAATTTCCATTGCTTTTTCTATGATGAAAAATGGGCAGCGTAGTGATGTTGAGTTTATTCTGCCACATCAAAAATAAGAAATAGAAAGATGGTGGTTTCATAAAACTGCCATCTTTTCCTCATTATACTTTAAGAAAATAAATAGGCAGTTTTATGCAATTAACTCTTGTGCGTCATGGTGAAGCAGCACCATCTGTCATTAATGATGAAAAGCGACCTTTAACAGCACGTGGTCATCAACAAGCTAGAGAAACAGCTGAGTTTTTAAAAGAAGTTATTCAGCCTGAAGTTTTTGTTGTAAGTCCTTTATTACGTGCTCAAGAAACACTTTCATATTTACAAACTTATTTTAAAAATGTGCCTGTAGTGATTTGCAATACCATTAAACCTGAAGATGATGCAAAGGTTGCAGTCGAATGGTTATCTCAATTGCCTTATGAGTCAATTGCAGTTGTTTGTCACATGAATGTAATAGCACATATTTCTTCTATTTTAACATCTGAATCATTTCATCCATATCATTTGGCAGAAGCACGTATCTATGAGCAGGCTGTTATTGCTGCGGGGTTGTCTACACAAATAAAAGCGTTTATTCCAAGCAGCTAAATTTTGAGCAGTATATTTTGTGGGGCTGATACATTTATACGCAAGTGTTAGATTTATTACACAAATAACACAATTGAACATAAGTGCTGAATATGGTTTTAGTTTATTTGGTTAAATAGTGTAAATTTACAACAACAGGGCGTTAAACGGTAAAAATAAAACCCTGCAAAGCATGGTGTTTTCTACGACCTATGCCTATAATATGTCGACTTAAAAAGCAGTAGACTTTTACCGATATGTTGTATTCTCTTGCTCGCCCTTTGTTGTTTTCTTTAGCACCAGAGCGTGCACATGAGCTGACACTATCTTTATTGAAATCGACCCATAAAATGGGCTTGATGCGACAAAATGTTCCTGAAAAACCAGTAGTGTGTATGGGTATTCAATTTTCCAATCCTGTAGGTTTGGCTGCTGGTTTAGATAAGAATGGTGCCTATATTGATGCTTTAGCAGATTTAGGTTTCGGATTTATTGAAATTGGAACAATTACACCACGCCCACAATCGGGCAATCCACATCCTCGTTTATTCCGTCTGCCGAAAGCAAAAGCCATTATTAACCGTATGGGGTTTAATAATGATGGTGTAGATCAGCTTATTGAAAATGTAAAAGCATCCAAATTCAAAGGGATTTTGGGCATTAATATTGGTAAAAATGCCGATACTCCTGTCGAAAATGCAGTAGATGATTATCTTATTTGCTTAGAAAAGGTTTATAACTACGCATCTTATATTACTGTAAACATTTCATCGCCTAATACAAAGAATTTACGTAGTTTACAAAGTGGCGATGCGTTAACAGAATTGCTTTCAACATTGAAAAAGCGTCAACTAGAGTTAGCTGAAGAAAATTCTCATTATGTCCCTTTAGTACTAAAAGTTGCACCAGATCTTGAAGCTGAAGATATTCAATTTATTTCAAAACAACTTATTGAATTTAAAATTGATGGTTTGATTGTGACAAATACAACATTGTCACGTGAGGGTGTTGAAGGTTTACCATTTGCGGAAGAAGCTGGTGGTTTGTCGGGGGCACCTGTTTTTGAGAAAAGTACAGCATGTTTAGCTGCATTCTCAAAAACATTGAATGGTCAAATTCCACTAATTGGTGTGGGTGGTATTTTGTCTGGTGAGCAGGCAGTTGCTAAACGTGAAGCAGGTGCCAGCCTTGTTCAGGTGTATAGTGGTTTAATCTATACAGGTCCTGAATTAATTAAAGACTGTATTAACGCGCTGTAATATGAATACGATTGATGTCTTTATATTGATCATTTTGCTCATTGGAGGGCTAAACGGTTTGCGACAAGGATTGATAAAAGCCTTTGCGAACTTGGTTGGATGGATTTTTGCGCTGATTATGGCGGCAAAATATTCTTCTAGCTTAGCGCCACTTATGTCTACATTGAGTTCCGATCCGGTCGTTCAGAAGATATCTGCATTTGCTTTCATTGTTTTGGTTATTATTGTATCAACATGGATTGTGACATCACTTTTAAATGGAATTTTAAAATCACTTAAGCTTGGTCCATTAAATAGGCTGGCAGGTGGTGCTTTTGGTACATTGAAGGGTTTGTTGGTTGTGCTTATTACTATGCAGGGAATTGGACCCTGGGTAGAAAGCTCGCCACATTGGAAACAATCTAAATTTATACAACATTTACTTCCCTATGCACCTTGGGCAACAGAGTTGTCTAAAGAGGCTGCAAATGAAGCGTTAAAGCACATGAAATCTGAAGATACTCAGGCATCTTCAAGTTCAATACCTGAAAATTCACATAAATCGAGTGGAAAATCAGGTGAGTCAACGAATAATCCTTTTTATTAATCCTAGCTTGTCTGCGAGGTTGCTATGTGTGGAGTTGTTGGTATAGCTGGTAAATCACCTGTTAACCAAATGTTGTTTGATGCATTAACGATGTTACAACATCGTGGACAAGATGCGGCTGGAATTGTGACGTGTCATGATGGTCGCTTATTCCTTCGTAAAGACAATGGCATGGTGCGTGATGTATTTCATACACGTCATATGCGTGCTTTAAAGGGAAATTACGGTATTGGTCATGTGCGTTATCCAACAGCAGGTTCTTCAAGTAGTGCTGAAGCACAACCGTTTTATGTGAACTCTCCATACGGTATTACGTTGGCACATAACGGCAATTTAACCAATGCTGAAGAAATTCATGATGACTTATTCAAAACTGACTTACGTCATATGAATACAGACTCAGATTCGGAAGTATTGTTAAACGTATTTGCACATGAATTGCAAAAGCGTGGTCAATTAAACCCAACTTCAGATGATATTTTCCATGTTGTAGCGCGTGTTCATGAGCGTTGTAAAGGTGGTTATGCTGTTGTTGCGATGATTACAGGTCATGGCATTGTTGGTTTCCGTGATCCAAATGGTATTCGTCCATTAATTTTAGGTTCACGCGATACTGACGCAGGGAAAGAATACATTTTGGCTTCGGAATCTGTTGCTTTAACAGCGTTAGGTTTTAAAGTTGAGCGTGATGTTGTTCCTGGTGAAGCAATTTTTATTGATAGTGAAGGTCAATTATTCACTAAACAATGTGCTGTAAATCCTGAATATCGTCCATGTATTTTTGAATATGTTTATTTTGCACGTCCAGATGCAACAATTGACGGTATTTCAGTTTATAAAGCTCGTCTAAAAATGGGTGAAAAACTTGCGCAGAAAATTTCGCGTGAGTGGGGTGAAGAGCACGATATTGATGTGGTCATTCCAATTCCAGATACATCACGTACATCGGCATTAGAGCTTGCAAATTTCTTAGGTGTGAAATTCCGTGAAGGGTTCATGAAGAACCGTTATATCGGTCGTACTTTCATCATGCCAGGTCAAAAGCAACGTGAAAAATCGGTTCGCCAAAAGCTTAACCCTGTAGAACTTGAGTTCCAAAACAAGAATGTTTTACTTGTGGATGACTCAATTGTACGTGGTACAACGTGTAATGAAATTATTCAAATGGCACGTGATGCAGGTGCGAAAAAAGTATTCTTTGCATCTGCTGCACCAATGGTGAAATATCCAAACGTGTATGGTATTGATATGCCTGCTAAATCAGAGTTAATTGCGTCTGAGCGTAGCGTTGAAGAGATTCGTGAGATTATTGGTGCAGATCGTTTAATTTTCCAAGATTTGGAAGACTTAAAAGATGCAGTAAGAACAACAAAAGTACCTGAGGTTGAAGATTTTGACTGTTCGGTATTTGATGGTGTTTATGTTGCTGGTGGCATTGATGAACAATACTTAGATAATCTGCAAAAACAGCGCAGTGAATCTGCTAAAACTAAGACAGATCCGTACATCGATGTAAATGTTGATGCTGCTTCTGTTGATTTAACAGGTTTGCAAGAAGAATAATTGTTTTCTTCTTCTGTGAGAAAGGCGGGAATTTCCCGCCTTTTTAATTTATGATGTAGATATAGACTCAAATATTGGGAAATTTACATTGAAGGATGTAAGTTGTTATTTTATAAAAAATAAAAATATGGCTCTAGCTGCATTTATTTGGGCTATTGCCGTGGCTTTCACACTTGGCATTTTAAATATTTTGCTTGGTGTTGTTGTACATTATTTTGATCAAACTCAAGCTATTTTATGGAATGATTTTAGTCTTATTTTTGGTCTTATTATTTTATCTATTATGGCTGTTTCCATTGCGATTGAATGTTATGTATTTCGTTCGGGTGGACATTCTTTAGCAAGAAAATTAAAAGCAAGATCGTTAAACTTTTTAGAAAGCACCCCAGAAGAATATATTGCTTTAAGCATAGTGGCGAAATTAGCAGAAAAATTTAATATTGAAACACCAGCTGTATATGTATTGGCAGATGAAGTGGGGGTAAATGCACTCACTGCAGGGTTTTATCCCAAAGATATTGTCATTATTATTACTTGGGGCGCATTACAAAATTTAGATCAGCAAGAATTATATGGTTTATTGAGTCATGAGTTTAACCGAATTTTATCAGGTGAAACTGCTGAAAATACAAAAATTAAAATTTTATATAGCAGTTTAACTTCATTTAGTCAGTTGGGAAGTAAGCTAGCAAAGAGAGGGTTTAATCGTAATTACATGCAAGATCCGCATAAGCTTTCAACAGCTTTTATTGCATTTGGTGGTGTAATTTGGCTCATTGGAAGTTTGGGGGTACTAATTAATCGCTTGGTTAAATATATAACGCTAAGTGGTCGTACTTTTGAAAATGATATAAATACTAAAAATTTAATAAAAAATAATGCGAATATTCAAACTTTATTGCGAATTTATGTACATCATGCAGGTTCACAAATACATAGTGAGTTTTCCGAGTCTATTTCGCACATGTGTTTTGCGAATTCTTTAAGTCCACAAAGTTGGATGAATATTCATCCGAGTATTGAGGCTCGAATTTTTGAATTAGACTCATCTTTGGTGAAGGATTTACAGCTAGAGAATTTAAAGAAAATACGTTATTTACCGTGGTTTAGTCTATTTAGACCTCTAGAGGAACTGAGTGGTGAATATTCAACATCATGGCAATCTCCAGAACCATTACCTCTTTTACGGTTATCTCCAATTAGTTTTGCATTAAAAGATGCAATTAAACCACTAAACCCTGAAGTACGTTCTAATATGCAACGTCCAGAGCTTATTCAGCGCGCATTGCAAACAGCAACTGGTGCACGCGAGGTTATGGTGGCAATTCTTATGATACGTCAATATAGGGAGTTTATTCCTGCTGATGCTGAAGTGAGTCGTGCCATTGTCGATGCGCTATTGAATGAAGATGGTCGTACGCATGTTGCAATATTTCATGAAGCTTGTGGATGCATTGGAAATATGCCTACAAGTGTGGCACGTCAATTTTTAACTAAGCTTGCAAAAATTATTCAAGAAGATGGTGAAATTGGTTTATTGGATGCACTACTTTTAGAGCGTGTGAAATTTGAAGTAAATTTATTGCCACTGCATATTCCAACTTCATTAGATGAAGTAAAAGTGCATATTGTTCGGTTGATTGATGCACTGTTGCATGTTCAGCAAATTAATAGCGAAAGCCAGTTGGAAACACGTGAGCGAATTCTAAATCGGATATTAAGTCCAGAAGAAGCTATTTTATATGAAGATATTTCTGATGAACCTATTGATTTAGCAGAAATTTTGCAAGATATGTCAGGATTATTATTGCGTGAGCGTTTGAATATTTTAAGTATTGCTGAACTTTGCTTATGGAATGATCGAATTATTACTCAAGATGAACTTGATGTTTTGGAGCTTTTGTATTGGAGGCTTGGTTTTGAAAGTGATGAAATTGTAGAGTTAATGCAGAAGAAAAATAGTTTGATCATTATTTAAGATAGTGGTTTAAATATAAGAGAAAATTAAGTGCATTCTCGTTAGAATAGACAAGAAATTTAATAGATAACTTAGTGTAGATAATTTAATGATTGGGCATTCACGTGAAGTATTGGCAAATTTAGGAATCGATATTTGGATTTCTAGAGAAGTTGTGTGCCAAGAATTGCCTCAATCTACTATTTGGCGTGATCAAAATACGCCTGAAGTGATGCTAGATCTTACGCTACAAGATCAGTCTATTGTTGCTGATGTGCTTTTAAATGATCCTATCTTGTCATTTGAGACAGAGCAACCTGTTCAGGTTAAAGGTGAGTCAAAACCACAGTTAGCACCTGTAATTGAAATTGAACAAGAATTGCGACCAACGGTTGTTTTAGAACCTTTTAATATTCAGGCTTTGGTATTGCCTCATATTGTCATTCTTATGGAAGGAAGCAATATTACGGCAGATCAACAAATGCTCTGGTCTAATATTCAACGTGCAGTGCAGGCAGAATTCACAGAATTAAACTGGCCTTTTGCATTGCCAGACTTACAAGATGGATATGCTGTGAATAGTTATATTCAAGGCTTTTTAGATGTGATTTCGATGGAAAAAACAATTTTAGTATTGGGGCAAATTCCGCACTATCAAAATTCTAATATGATGTACTTAGCAACTTTGCAAGATATGTTAGATGAGCCTTTATTGAAAAGAAGATTATGGAATTTTATACAAAATAAATTATAGATATTGGAAAGGGAATGAAGAAAAAAGTTGTTGTATTTAGTCAAATAGATTTAGAAATATTAGAAAAGCTTAAAGAAAAATTTCAAGTTTGTGTAATTAACCCGAAACTGGGTGATGTGAATGCACAAATTTTAAAAGAAGTACAAGATGCAGATGGCTTAATTGGTGCGGGTCGCTTGCTGAATGAAAGAAATTTATCTACAGCAACGAAGTTAAAAGTAATTTCTAGTGTAAGTGTGGGTTACGATAATTACGATTTAAATTATTTGAATCAGCAGGGAATTTTACTTTGTAATACACCCCATGTATTGACTGAAAGTACAGCAGATTTAGCATTTACATTATTAATGAGTGCTGCAAGGAAAGTTCCATCATTAGATTCTTGGGTAAAAAATGGAGAGTGGAAACGAACAGTTGGTACTGAGCAATTTGGTTTAGATGTACATGGTAAGACATTGGGAATTATAGGATTGGGGCATATTGGTGCAGCAATTGCACGGCGCGGTTTTTATGGCTTTAATATGAATATTTTATACCATAACCGTAAGCCCAAAATAGAAGTTGCTCAGTCTTTAAATGCAGAATATTGTAGTTTGAGTGGTTTATTACAACGGTCGGATTATGTTGTTGTTGCGGTAGATTTAAATACAGAATCTAAAGCGCTTATAAGTCATAAAGAGCTCGATTTAATGCAAAAACATGCTGTACTCATTAATATTTCACGTGGTTCAGTCATTGATGAATCGGCTTTAATAGAGGCATTAAAAAACAAAAAAATATTTGCTGCGGGCTTAGATGTTTATGAAACAGAGCCATTGCAAAACTCTGAATTATTTGGCTTAAATAATGTGGTGACATTGCCACATATTGGTTCTGCAACAGCAAGCACGCGTCAGAAAATGGCGGAACTGGCTTATCAAAATTTGGTTAATGTGTTAGATGGAAATGAACCATGCAATGTTGTAAATAGAGAAATTTTATCAAAGTAATAACAGATCTTTGCATTAATCTTCATATTTGAATGGTATATTTTAAATAATAAGTCATCTTACTTAAGGATTGAGTTAAGTTTTGAGAAAAATTATTTTTGCATTAGGTTTAGGGGTGAGTTCTGCAATTACATGTGCGGATGATCCATCTTTTTTATTTAATCAAAAAACTCAATTTAATATTCCTGAAATTGGTAGTGGGGTCGGACTTTTAGATAAACAAAATGAAAAATATATTGGTGAAAAGGTATATAGAGAAGTACATCGGCAGATGCCTGTACTCAATGATCCATGGCTAGAAGATCAATTATTTTTAGTTTTTTCTCAAATTTTAAGCCAGACGCAATTACCTAAACCTGTTGGTTTGGTTGTTATTAATGATAATCAAATTAATGCTTTTGCTGTGCCTGGTGGTTTATTTGCTTTAAATTCGGGGTTAATTACATCTGCTAGAACGATGGATGAAGTTGTGGGTGTCATGTCGCATGAAATTGCACATGTGACACAACGTCATTACAGCCGATCTCAGGAAGCCTTTAAGGGGCAAGGATTATTAGCACTTGCAGGGATTATTGTTGGGGCTCTTGTTGCAACGCAGTCGGACTCTAATGCTGGTGCTGCTGTAATGCTTGGTTCACAAGCGGCATTAATAGATAAACAGCTTTCTTATAGTCGTAATCAGGAACGAGAGGCTGACCGTATTGGTATGCAATATATGTATGCGGCAGGTTATAACCCTGAAGGTATGGCGGACTTTTTTGAGGTTATGAATCGTGCTACAGCCCGTGTGAGTTTTTTACCTGACTTTTGGTTTACACATCCACTCACAACTGAGCGTATGAGCGAGGCTCGTCTTAGAGCAAGACAATTGCCACAAGTACGGCAGAAACTAGATCAAACAGATTTTGAAATTTTAAAGAATTACACAGCTGTACTTTCGAAACAAAAAACAGAACATCAATTAAAAATGATGACTGCTCAAAATAATATAGCCAACCAAATTGCATTGGCGGCATATTATTTACATTCAGGTGAATATAAAACTGCTCAAAATATGTTAAACGAAGCGAAAAAGCATAAAAAATCGCATAACCTTATAACATTAATTCAAACAGATATTTATTTAGGACAAAATAATATTGACTCGGCTTTAAATGAAATTCAGACCATAGCTAAAGTTACGCCAGAAAATCGTGCATTAAATTTTAAATATGCAGAAGTGCTTATTCGTAAAAATATGCAAGCTGAAGCACAGGCTATAGTGCAAAGATTTATTCGTAAGAACCCAATTGATTCGACAGCATGGTTGCTCATGCAACAGTCAGCAAATGCAGATAAGAGTAATCCTTTGCGTACGGTTAATGTTTTACGATATAGGGCGGAAGTAGAGTATTGGACAGGTCATGAAGATAATGCGATTAAATCTTTATTGCATGCACAACGATTATCTAAAGAGAATTTGGTAATGTCTGAAACAGTTAAAAAACGTCTAACAGAAATGCAGAAAGAACGACAGTATAAGCTTTAAGAGTTGTTTATAATTGAAGAAGAGACTTGTATGTGTTTTTATTTTTGTGGGGTATTGACGTTATGAACTGACTTTTAATAAAGACAGTTCAACGTAATTCAATAGATTTTAAGATATTAAGCCAGTTTAGCTTTAATTTTGCTAGAAACTAGAGAAGGATCGGCGCGCCCGGCTATGAGCGGACGCAGAGAGTTCATCACCTTACCCATATCTTTCATGCTAGTAGCTTCTTGCGCAGCAATAGTTTGCGCAATGATAGAATCAAGTTCTTCCTCAGTCATAGCTTCTGGTAGAAATTGAGATAAAACCTCAAGTTCGGCTTGTTCTTTACTAGCTAAATCATCTCGATTAGCACCTAGAAAGGCTTTAATCGATTCTTTACGTTGTTTTATTTGCTTTTCAATGACCGCAAGAACTTGAGCGTCGTCAAGCTCTTTACGATCATCGACTTCGATTTGCTTAATTGCCGCCTGTAAACTACGAATTACCGTCAATTTGTCCATTTCTTTAGCACGCATTGTTGCTTTCAGAACGTCCATAATTTGGGTTTTTAAAGTAGTCATTTATTTAGTCCAGGCAGTCAATCACAAATTAATCTTAGTAAAGGCGAGTAGTACGTACTGATTCACGCGCCAATTTCTTTTGGTAGCGTTTAACAGCAGCAGCTTTTTTACGTTTACGTTCTTGAGTTGGTTTTTCGTAGAATTCGCGTTTACGAACGTCAGCTAAAACACCAGCTTTTTCGCATGAACGTTTGAAACGACGGATAGCTACGTCTACTGGTTCGCCTTCTTTCAATTTAACTTGTGGCATGAAGAATCCTCATTAAGTTATGGATAAGATCAAGACCGAATTGTCTTAGATCACAAGTGAAGTGCAGTATTTTACTCATTTACATCTCATACCACAAGTCTATAATAGGCTTCGCATTTGATTTGATATAATTTATAGGCAATTTAATGATCGTTTTGGGCTTAGAAACTTCTTGTGATGAAACAGGACTTGCATTGTATGACAGCGAGTTGGGGTTACGAGGGCAGGTACTTTATAGCCAAATTAAATTGCATGCTGAATATGGTGGTGTAGTACCAGAGCTTGCATCTCGTGATCATGTTAGAAAGTTAATTCCATTAATTAATCAGTTACTTGCAGAAAGTAATGTGAATAAATCTGAAATTGATGCGATTGCTTATACACGTGGACCAGGCTTAATGGGTGCATTAATGACAGGTGCTTTATTTGGTCGAACTTTAGCATTTGCTTTAAATAAACCTGCTATTGGTGTTCATCATATGGAAGGTCATATGCTTGCACCATTATTATCAGAAACTCCACCGGAATTTCCGTTTGTCGCTTTATTGGTCTCTGGCGGTCATACACAACTGATGGCTGCATACGGTATTGGACAATATGAGTTATTGGGCGAGTCTATTGATGATGCGGCTGGTGAAGCATTTGATAAAGTCGCAAAAATGTTGAAACTTCCGTATCCAGGTGGTCCAAATATTTCACGTTTGGCGGAAAGTGGTACCAAAGATGCCTTTGAATTTCCTCGTCCAATGTTGCATCAAGGTCTTAATTTTTCATTTAGCGGTTTAAAAACAGCAGTTTCTGTACAACTTAAAAAGTTAGATGGTGAAAACCGTGATGCGGATATTGCTGCAAGTTTCCAAGAAGCGCTTGTAGATACTTTGGTGAAAAAATCTGTAAAAGCTTTGAAACAAACTGGTTTAAAGCGCTTAGTTATTGCTGGTGGTGTAAGTGCAAATAAGCGTTTACGTGAGCGTTTGGAAGCAGATTTAGCGAAAATACGTGCTAATGTTTATTATGCAGAACCTGCTTTATGTACAGATAATGGTGCAATGATTGCATTTGCAGGTTATCAGCGTTTAAAAGCAGGGCAGCAAGATGGTTTGTCTGTAACAACAACACCTCGTTGGCCAATGACAGAATTGAGCAATCCAGCAGAAGTATAAAGTGTTTGTAAAAAGAGGCTTGAGAGCCTCTTTTTTTATGGTGTTATTTCTATTTTTTTACTGAAAAGCACGTGGTTTTAGTTCATTTTTAAAATGCTTATTTTTTAATTTTGAGCATAATGAGCTTAATAAAAACTCCAACTTGCAATAATGCAAAACTAAATAATAAGAATTTCCATAGGTTTGTTGGAACCTGTTTAATGACATCTAAAAAAATACCAATGAATGCAATTAAAATCAGGCAAAGTATAGTTGAGTGAATATATTTATTGGGTAATGCTCGTTGATAAATGAAATATCCAATAACGATAAAACCAATGAAAAAGATGGGTTCAATGATGAGCGAAAGTTGATCTTTTGTAAGGAATTGACTTCCTATCATGGTTAGCATCATAACAACGATAACCATTGCAAATAATAGGCTCATTCCAAAGGCAAAAAATCTAAAATTCATAGCGGGAGAATATAAAAAATAAAGTGCATACTTTAAGTAAAAATGGGTAGATAAGCAAAAAATTAGAAAAATATTATTTTAATAGGTCATTATTGACTTACATCAGACAGGTTTATCTATTGTAGATGGGATGATATTCGTCTGATGTAAGTATAAAGCAAAGTAATTTAGGTTATTTCGATTGGTTAATACCTACAAGGAATTGGCTACAATGAGATGCAGGAGAAGCAGCATCAATCTGATCTTTGGTTAATGCGAGTTTTGAAGCAACAGAAGCATAATTTTTATTAAGTTCTTGACCTGTAAAATGCCCAAGCTCTTTGACTTGTTCTGTAGTAAGTAGTTTATTTTTTACAGCTTCATTTGCAATAGTACATGCTGTAGTTGCTGCAATAAAACGTGCTGTAAGTTGGGAGTATGCTACATAGCCTGCAATAGAACCAATTGCTAAACCAATAATGAGCACTAATGCAATTTGACCTTTTTTCATTATAAAAACCTATTATTTATGAATAAAATAAAAAATTAATGCACCTGAAAATAGTGTGATGTATTTTGCGTTTTTGTGGGTGATTTTGTTGATTTTGTGTACGAATATAAAAACAAACCGTTATAGCTAGGACTACAACGGTTTATTCAGGAAATCTAAAATTAAATTAAAGCTTTTCTTTTAAAGCATATAATTGCTCAAGTGCTTGTCGAGGGGTGAGGTTGTCGATATCAATTGATTGAAGGTAGTCTAAAGCAGGTGAACTCTTTTCAACTTCAATAATACGTTCTAGCACTTCTGGTTCAGGCTCAATTGCAAATAAGTCATTTTGTACAGAAGATGTCACCAATTTCTGTTGTTGCTTTTCCAAAATCTTTAAGCGATTTTGTGCATCTTTAATGACATTGGCAGGAATACCCGCTAGTTTTGCAACTTGTAGACCATGACTTTGACTTGCAGGACCTTGTTGAACTTTATGTAATAAAATTAAATTGCCATTTAGTTCTTTTGCGGTCACGTGATAGTTATCAATACCCGTTTCTTTGCTTAGTTCCGTAAGTTCAAAGTAATGTGTCGCAAATAAGCATAAGCATTTAATACGCTTGGTTAAGTCTAAAACACATGCCCAAGCAAGTGATAAACCATCGTATGTACTTGTACCACGTCCAACTTCATCCATAAGAACTAAAGATTGGTTTGTTGCATGATGTAAAATTTGCGATGTTTCAGTCATTTCTACCATAAAGGTAGATTTGCCTGTAGAGAGGTCATCTGCGGAGCCAATACGTGTAAATACACGATCAATTGGACCAAGTACGGCAGATTGAGCAGGAACATAACAGCCACAATATGCCAATAATACTATGAGCGCTGTTTGACGCATAAAGGTCGATTTACCGCCCATATTCGGACCTGTAATAATCGCCATACGATGATTAAAGTTTAGCGTTGTATCATTTGGTGTAAATACAGATTTACTTAACTCTTCAACTACAGGATGTCGACCAGCAACAATATTTACACCAATTTCAGGTGTAAATTCAGGTCTGTTCCAACTTCTTAGACGTGCTTGATGGGCAAAATTTGTAAGCATATCAACTTGTGCAATTGCACTGCTCATCATTTGTAAATTGCCAATATCCGCACGAAGTTCTTCGAGTAACATTTCAAAGAGCATTTTTTCACGTGCAAGCGCGCGAGACTCACTTGATAAAACTTTATCTTCGAACGCTTTTAGTTCTGGCGTGATATAGCGCTCAGCATTTTTTAATGTTTGACGACGAATATAATGATCAGGTGCTTGTTCTGCTTGAGCACGAGTCAATTCAATGTAATAACCACTTACACGGTTATAGCCAATTTTTAGTGTTGAAATACCTGTATTTTCACGTTCTTGAATTTCAAGATCAATAAGGAATTGACCTGCGTGATCTCGTATTTTACGAAGTTCATCAAGCTCACTATCAAAGCCTTCAGCAATTACATTACCATCACGTAATAAAACAGGCGGATTTTCTACAACGGCAGACATTAAGCGTTGATGTAATCCATGGAAATCGCCTAGCTCTTCATTAAGCTGCTGAAGTAATTTAGATTTATTTGCACTAATAATAGGTTGTAGTGCATGACGTAAAAAAGGAATCTGAGCACAAGTCTGACGTAATTGGACTAAATCACGTGGGCGAGCGCTACCTAAAGCGACACGGCTAAGTACACGCTCAATATCGCCAATTTCTTTTAATACCAAACGGACAGGTTCTTCGTGATAACCATTTAATAGCGCAGATGTCGCATCTAAACGATCATCTAAAATAGCGGTATCACGTAGTGGTTGCATCAAAGTACGACTGAGTAAGCGTCCACCCATTGCAGTTTGACATTGATTGATGAGTTGGAATAAAGCTGTACCATGCTCAAAAAGTGGCTCAATAAGCTCTAAGTTTCGACGTGTAACTGGGTCTAAAGCAATAAAGTCACTACTTTGTTCAAGTAGAATTGAACGAATATGAGGTAAGGCTGTTTTTTGCGTTTCTTTAGCATAGTGAATAAGTGCGGCAGCAGCTGCTTTTGCTAAAGGTAAATGATCTATACCAAAACCTGATAGGGTCGATACACCAAGCTGGTCGCATAAAGTTTTTTGTGCATTATTAATATTAAAATCGACATTTGGACGCTTTGTAATAGGACAGTCCAAAGTGCGTTTAATATCTTCAATAATATTTGGATCGATAATGTTTTCATCAATTATTATTTCACTTGGCATTAACCGTGAAAGTTCGATGCTTAATTGCTCAGTTTTATACTCTTGTTGCTGAACCTTAAAAATACCTGCACTTAGGTCAAGTAAAGCAATACCAATTTCATTTTGTTGAATACAAATAGATACTAAGTTAGAAGATTGGTGTGCAGTAAGAAGTGCATCATCAGTGAGCGTTCCAGGGGTAATAATTCGTACAACGCCACGCTCAACAGGACCTTTTCCTGTTACTTCTCCAATTTGTTCGCAAATTACAACGGTTTCACCTTTTTTTACAAGGCGGGCTAAATATCCCTCAGCAGCATGATAGGGTACACCTGCCATAGGAATAGGGTTGCCATTGGCTTTACCACGATGTGTGAGTGTAATACCTAGAATTTTTGCAGCTTTTTGAGCATCTTCAAAAAATAATTCGTAGAAATCGCCCATGCGATAGAACATCAATGAATGAGGATGCTGCATTTTTATTTTTAAGTATTGCTGCATCATCGGGGTGTGGTTGGAAAGATCAGTCATTGAAAGCGTCGTCATCACATTAATTAAGTTATTTATTCATTCGATTTTAGCAGTCTTTTTGCTAAAAACTACCTGTTAACAGTGCTCATTCTGTTATAAAAATAATCAAATGATTACGTCACTTATTAATGAGATTTTATAGCGATTGCGTCCTGCATTTTTGGCTTTATATAAATTTTGGTCTGCTTCTTCAATATAATCGCTAAGTAAATCATTTTGTTTAGGTATGGTGGTTACGACACCTAAGCTTACGGTAACGATTGGTGCGATGGGGCTATTGGGGTGTTTAATTTCAAGTCTATGTATTCTGTTTAAAATTAAATTCGCAATTTCTTCAGCTTTTAATGCTGTTGTTTGTGGAAAGACTAAAATGAATTCTTCGCCACCATATCGTGCTGCTATTTCAGAGTGGTTAAGGGTAAGGTCTTTTAATTCAGCTGCAATTTTTTGCAAACAGTTATCACCTGAAATATGCCCTAAACTATCATTATAATTTTTGAAATAATCGATATCTAGCATAATAACAGAGATCGCTTCTTGGTGTTTACAGGCTAAAGACCATTCTGCTTCTAAAATCCGCTTTAAATAGCGTCTATTGGCTAAGCCTGTGAGTGGATCAAGGAGAGATAATTCTTCGAGTAATAAAGCTTGGTCTGATATTTCTTTTTGTGTGGTTTCAATAATACAGTTTTGCAGATAGTTTTCTCGATGTTGTCTATCTATGACATAACATAAAGACATACCTAAAAAGCTACTAAAAATGTAGGTGTGTAATAAATAGGTCCAATCTATATATAAATTATAATAATGTGAGCAATAAATTCCAATTAAACCGCCTAACCAACCTGCAATAATAGCCGTATAAAAACGTAGCCCAATAAAGCCATAGATAATGACAATGGTATACATCATGGCAGCATGTAATAAGGCTGAGCTATAGCTAGTGGCAAGTGCATTGATAATGACGAAAGTAATAGCAACAGCAGACATTGCTCCAATGCCAATATAAAAATCAAAATATTTTGACCATGACTTTTTGAATGAAAAAAGCCAAGCAATCACAATAGCAATACCCACCCATTTATAAAGTGATAGCCATAAATTTCTTAAATAAGGATCAAATATATTTTCATAAATACCCCAAGTTAGAAATGCATATAAAAATAAAACCAGTGGGGCGCGATAACGAAATTCTATAGCCGCAGCAAATCGATATTGTTCTCGATAAATATTTTCAATTGGTTTTGAAAAGTGTAAAAAGTTCAATTTTTTCGCAATAAATTTATCAATTTCGTTGCGAGTTAAATCTTTTGTACCGTGTAATTTCATATCGAGGTACTACTTATAATGTGTGAATTTGTTCTTATACATCTGTACAAATGAATAACATATTTAATTTGGTATATGCAAGTACTTTGATTCAATTAATTATTTTATATAATGAGTTATAAAAACTCCAATCTTAAATAAATGATTGGAGTTTTTATATTGTAGTAGGGCGTTATTTTTTATATAAGCCGAGGTCAACTAAGTGGAGTTTTAAGATCCGACGAAGTTCTAAAACAGCTTCAGGTGTTTCTTGAATAGAATGTCCACCTTTAATGATTTTTTCTGAAATTGCACCATCTAAATGGGCGCTTTTATAAGGAACTACATCATCGGTGATGATATTTATATCATCACTAGCAGTATTGTTACCGATAATACTGTGGTACTTAAATCCATCATAGGGCATAACATTTTTGGTAATTTGAGTAAATTTAGAATTATTACTTAAATCACTTGGGCCATTTTGAATTAATCCCTGACCGAGTTCTTTCGTGAAATTTTGTATATTGCCATCTTGTAAAGTATCTGCAAGTGCCCCAAGAAAAGCACCAGGAAGTTTAATAATTTTGCGGGCTGCAAGGGTAAACCAGCGATCAGCAAAAGCAGTTCCTCTATGTGGTGCAGAAAGAAAAATCGCACGACTAAAGTTAGGAATAGGCTGCATTTCTAAGCGTGCTTTAAACAAAGAGTCATCTTTAAATTCATTGGCACGATTATCATTTAATAATTCTATAGTGGGTTTAACGAGATTGGCATCACTTACAAGCAAGCGAGAAATAATTCCACCCATACTATGACCAATTAATATAGCGTCTTTTTTTGCCGATGCGGAAGGCGCAACTTGATCGAATGTTTGTGTGATAAGAGCATAAATTTGATAACGACTTTCAAGAATTGGCATATTGGTTGAATAGAACACTTGCCAAACTTGATAGTGATCACGTAAAACGGGGTCACCCATAATGTCATTTGTTAAGCGGACCCACGCTTCAGGACTACTGGCTAAACCATGGACTAAAACAATCACTTTTTTATTTGGATTATAAGGTTCAAGCATAAATAAGTGGGGCATAGTTACACGATCATCACGGTCAATCAGTGATAAGTATGCAGCGCGAACTAGATTATTTTGCGCGAGCCATAAACCATAAGGTGCAGAAAAGTTTGCAGCTAAAGGATACGATTTTCCTGCAACTGTCACAGTACTATGATCATAGGGATCATACACTTTTAGATTTAAGACTTTGCCATATAGAATATCGTCTATAGATGATGTGTTTTCTGGCTCAACAGTAACCGTAACAGCTAAATAGCGTGCATTGTGAATATTTGGATTGATGTCATTTGGGTATTTGTGATGCAGAGGATCTGTAATGTATTCAGTTTTTTTGTTCATTGAATTTTCATTAGGATCTTGTAATACCATTAAAAATTCAGAACCGAAACCATCTCGACGTGTAATTGATCTTAACCCAGAAAAGTTCATGTTATAGGTCGACATAACATTTTCAATTTTCTGTGTTTTGAGTAAGGGATAGTTGTCGAAATTAATCTTGTAAATACTATTGCCAACTTTCATATTAGGTTGAAATGTTGTGTATTTATATTTCAAAGCATGAGTATTTGAAAGCTTCGCAATTGCTTGGTTATAAAAGTCACGAATTTGAACTTGTCTATTGTCAAAAATACGATCATTGACATCACGTTTCGTTTTAAACATATAGGCATAGCTGTAACGAATACTTTGATCAAGCATGTGAAGCTGATTATCTAAGCATGTGTCGTAGGCTTGCTGAATAGCCTTTTGTTTTTTTTCAGAGCGATGGCTTGTTAATATATTTGTTTTACAGTTCGATGAGTTTTCGTAAGCAAGTGCTTTTGCTAAATATAATTCACTTGCAGTAGAAAGTAATTGTTCATCTTGAATTTGAGAAATTTCTTTGAGTTCTTTTACACAATGATCAGGATCATCAGCGCAAACTTTAGCATCTTGACCTGTCATAGATAAGACATTTAGACTCGCTTCACTTAATTTGTTCCGTGATAAAATACTATCACGCTCATTCGCAATAGTCGCATTGAGCGATACGGTTTTAACACTAACAACCTGACAACCTGAAAGTAGTAATAAAGTACTTATGGTTGTTAGGAATGTTATTTTTTTTATAAGTGGAGTCATAGACTTAATATATTAAATATGCAAATTTCATCATACGATTTTTATTTGTCATTTCAATCATCAAATATAAAAAAAGACCGTTTAAACGGTCTTAATTTAGTAACACAAAAAAAGTTATTTTGTCGGAGTTAGGACTTGCCACACATTCCAACGACCTTTTTTCTCAATTTCATTGATTAAGCGATCTGCAACATTTGCTTCTTGAGGATATTGAAGCTTATAGTTTTTTAGAACTTGAATCGCATTTTTCTTTTGTTCCATTGCAAGATAATTATTTGCAGCAGCTAAATAAGCTTCTTGAACACCAGATTTCATTGCTTTGTCTAGGTACGGAATTGCTTCACGTTGACCACCACCTTCAGACAAGGTAAAGCCAAACCAAAAGTTAAGTTCAGGATCTTCTTTATTTAATTTTTGCAGGCGCTGTGCGTAAGTTAAGGATTTTGTAGTGTAAACTGCGCCTAAATCTAAGTTACGTGCCATCGCACTTGCTTTAAATGCACGAATGAGCACATCAAAAGATGCATTATCTGGGGCAGCTAAAGTATCAAGTTGTTGTGTAACTTGTTTCATCTTTTGCTGAAAGCCTTTGCGTTCTTCTTTAGATGCAAAACGAGGTGGATAATGACGAGCTTTACCTTCAACTAATTGAAGAGAGTCATCAATTTCAGTGATATCTATTTGGTTGTTACCTGCTTTATCTGCATAAGTCATATTGCGAACTTTGCTGTTTGTTGCAGGAATAATTAATTTTTTTGTGCCCGCTTTTTTCAAGTCAAGCTCAAAAGTTGGGGGAGCTTCATAGTTAAATGGATTGAGTGCATAAAAAGGAGCAGAAAGAGTTGGTTCTTTGAAAACAATCGGGTCTTTGCTTGTCGGTAAAACTGAGCAAGCAGATAAAAGCGTTGCTGATAATACTGCACATGCCAACGGCTTAAGCATCATTATGATCATCCATTCATTTTTTTAAAGTGTGATTTAGAGTGTAATATTGCACATATTTATGAGTCTAGAAAAACACTCATAAATATGCAAGTTACGGCTTGTTAATTTATGACGTAAAACGATTATGCTTTAGATTGGCTACTTTGAGCCTCACATTCACGTCTAACATCTTCAATAATCTTAAGTTCTTCGGCACTAAAAGGCTGCTCTTTGACTTGCTGCTTTTTAAAAGTAGGATCAAGTAAGGATAAACGCTGACATAATGTATTCATGCGTTTTTCATTTTGTTGAATTCTATCTAATAAAACACGCATACCTTCAAGAATAGGGTCAGATTGGTCTTGTGTTGCTGCATAAGGTTGGAAGCCAATACTTTCAGCATAATCACGACGACGTGCTTCTTCTTCACTAGGTTTGTCTTTGGTAATGAAACGAGCAGGGTTACCAACAGCAGTTGTGTTTTCGGGTACTTCTTTTGTTACAACTGCATTAGATCCTACTTTAGAGTTTTTACCCACAGTGAATGGTCCTAGAATTTTGGCACCAGCACCAACAACTACACCATCTTCAAGTGTAGGATGGCGTTTGCCTTTATTCCAAGTTGTACCACCTAAAGTGACACCATGATAAAGTGTGACATCGTTACCAATTTCTGCTGTTTCACCAATCACAACACCCATGCCGTGATCAATAAAAAAGCGACGACCAATTTTAGCGCCTGGGTGAATTTCAATACCTGTTGCAAAACGGCTAAAAGAAGAGAGTAAGCGTGCAGAGCCTTTACAGTCTTTTTTCCATAACTCATGTGCTACTCGATGCATCATTAATGCATGAATGCCAGGATATGTAGTTAAGACTTCAAGGGTATTTCGTGCGGCAGGATCGCGCGCGAATACAGCATTTATATCTTCTTTAAGCTGTTTAAGCATTGGATTGATCCCCATTATTTTTCAGACTTCGACTGTTTCCATGTGCCATTATTTAGTGCTTGTACACGGCTAAATATGCCACGAAGTAAATGATATTCCATACGATCTAATTGTATACGACCAAATAGACGACGCAAGCGTAAAGGAAGTAATCGTGGGTTTTTAGGGTCTAAAAACTCAATTTCGGCTAACATTTTTTCAATATGCGGATAAAATTGTTCCATTTGTTCATGTGTGACAAGTGGTTCATCCCATTGCATATCTTCTGTATCTGTTACATGCATGGTTGCTTCTGGGTTTGCTTCTTTACCCATAGTGTCGATTGCAGCCATACGCATTTCATAACAAATGACTTGAATGGCTTGTGCGACGTTTAATACACCATAATCTGTATTGACAGGAATGGTGACATGAAAATTTGCAAGAGCAAGTTCTTCATTGGTTAAACCGCGATCTTCACGTCCAAAGATAACAGCAACTTCTTGTTTGTCATTCACAACGGCTTTTAATGATTTTTCAGCAGCAGGGCGCGCATCGAGTAAAGGCCATGGAATAGTACGACTACGTGCACTTGTACCAAATACAATGTGGCAATCTTTAATTGCATCTTCAAGTGTTTCAACAATTTCAATTTGTTCAATTAAATCTGTTGCGCCAGCTGCAAGTGCATTGATATCTGGATGTGGGTAGGTTTTTGGAGAAACCAGCACCAATTTAGATAAACCCATTGTTTTCATTGCACGTAATGCACTACCTATATTTGCAGGTAGTGTTGTATTGACCATGACAATACGCACATGGGAGAGATGTGCTGAAACAGCAGCATTGTCAATATGACTCATAATTTTTCCACTTTGACAGTCTTTATCTTAAGAATATTGTTCGGCTTGTGCCTGATATTGCTCCATTGCATCATCCATAGACATACCTTCAGGAGGTGGTGCAACTTGAACAGATTGAGCAGCTTCATAACTAACGGCTTTAGCTGCTTTAGATTTCACGTGATATTCGATATATAAGGCATCTTTGCCAAAATAATCACGAATTTTACTGAGAAGCTCATCTAATGGGGCAACTTTCCAATTGATCCCTAAATGTAGCTCTGTAGAAGCATAGTCAAAGTCTAGCTTGAGCTGGACTGGAATGTGAGTATGCATATCTACATTACAGTAAGGTAATAGTATATTTTGCAAATCTTTGTTTAATGTTTTGCTGATATGTTCAGGTGCCAATGTAATTTGAATACCGTTGGCACGTTTTTGACGAATTTCATTTAGATTGAATGCTTTGGTTAAACGACCCATAGGGCGGTCAAAGCCTTCACGTTCGTAAATTTCACCCTCAATCACCACCACTTTTTCATTTACAATCACATCTTTAAAACGTTGGAAGCGTTCGTGATTGGCTGAAATTTCAATACGTGCTGTGCCATCATCTAGTGTGATCATCATGCGATTCGGGAAGTTGGCAATATCAACCACTAAACCTGCAAATACAGTGGTTACACCACGCCGTGTTGGTGTTAATTCATTAATTTTATTCGATACGAAAGACTTCAACTCTGTTCTATAAACATCGATAGGATGTCCTGTTAAATATAGACCTAACGTGTCTTTTTCACCTTTGAGGCGAACTTCATCTGACCAAGGTTTTACAGGTTTTGCAGGTTTTCGTTGAACTTCTTCAACTTCACCAAATAAATCCATAATACCTGTTTCACGGTTTGAGCGTGCTTGTTCAGCAGCTTGCACCGCTTCAGGAAGTTGAGCCATTAAACTTGAACGCTCAATGCCTAAACAATCGAGTGCGCCTGAACGAATAAGTGCTTCTAAAGTACGCTTATTGATTTTTTTCAAATCTACACGGTGGCAGAAATCGAATAAATCTTTATAAGGACCATCTTGAATGCGTGAGTCAATTACAGACTGCATTGCAGCTTCACCAACACCTTTAATTGCACCCAAGCCATAAACAATAGTCGATGGACTACTTGCATGGAATTGGTAAATAGACATGTTAATAGAAGGAGGAAGGACTTCTAATTTGTTAATACGGCAGTCATCAATTAAAAATACAATGCTATCTGTATTCTGCATTTCCGAAGTTAGAACGGCAGACATAAATTCCGCAGGATAGTGTGCTTTTAACCAAGCTGTTTGATAAGCAACTAAAGCGTATGCAGCAGCATGTGATTTGTTAAAACCATAGCCTGCGAATTTTTCCATATAGTCGAAAATATGGTTGGCTGTTGCTTCATCAATATCTTTTTCTGCAGCACCTTTAATAAAGATTTGGCGTTGTTTCACCATTTCTTCAGGTTTCTTTTTACCCATCGCACGACGAAGTAAGTCTGCACCACCCAAGCTATAGCCTGCACAGAACTGTGCTGCCTGCATTACCTGTTCTTGATAAACCATAATTCCGTAAGTAGGCTCAAGTACTTTTTCGAGTAACGGATGTAAATATTCAAACTCGCCACCATGCATACGGTGAATAAAGTCAGGAATAAGATCCATTGGACCCGGACGGTATAACGATACAAAGGCGATAATTTCTTCAAATTTGCTTGGGCGTGCTTCCTTGAGCATTTTTTTCATGCCCACGGATTCAAATTGGAATACCGCTGTTGTATTCGCTTTTGCAAAAATTTCGTATGCAGGTTTATCGTCTAATGGAATATATGAGATATCAACGGGTTCGGTCACATCTGGGCGGGCATTAATATGCTTAATCGCATCTTCAATTACGGTTAAGTTACGCAAACCCAAGAAGTCGAATTTTACTAAGCCTGCGGCTTCTACGTCATCTTTATCGAATTGAGCAACACGCGATGTACCATCTGCATCACACATAACTGCCGAATAGTCGGTTAGTTTTGTAGGTGCAATTACAACACCACCAGCGTGTTTACCTGTATTTCTGGTAATACCTTCAAGCTTTAATGCCATTTCCCAAATTTCAGATGCATCATCGTTATCTGGGTTAGAAGGGTTGGTTACAATGTCTTTTAGTTGTGGTTCAGCTTCAATAGATTCTTCTAAACTCAAACCTAATGGTTTGGTTGGAATCATTTTTGAAATACGGTCAGCTAAACCATAAGACTTACCTAATACGCGAGCAACATCTCGAATCGCCCCTTTGGCTGCCATGGTACCGAAAGTTGCAATTTGCGATACTGCTTCACGTCCATAAGTTCGAGCAACATAGTCAATGACACGGTCACGACCTGCAATACAGAAATCGACGTCGAAATCGGGCATCGATACACGT
Source organism: Acinetobacter sp. FY683 (assembly GCF_059515885.1). Classification (NCBI taxonomy): domain Bacteria; kingdom Pseudomonadati; phylum Pseudomonadota; class Gammaproteobacteria; order Moraxellales; family Moraxellaceae; genus Acinetobacter; species Acinetobacter sp. FY683. Next base: position 29,903 of record NZ_JCAKNA010000008.1, read on the forward strand.
TCAGGGTTTAAGAAACGTTCGAAAAGTAAGTCGTAACGTAATGGATCAAGATCGGTAATTTTTAAGCTATATGCAACCAGTGAACCTGCACCTGAACCACGCCCCGGACCTACAGGTACACCATTACCTTTAGACCATTGAATAAAGTCCATAACAATAAGGAAGTAGCCTGGGAAACCCATGTCTAGAATAATTTTAATTTCAAAGGCTAAGCGTTCATCGTATGGTTTGCGAACTTCAGCCCAATCTTCACCACGTTTTTCAATTGGATAGAGGAAATCTAAACGTTCTTCTAAGCCGACTTCACACAAATGTGCAAAGTAAGTGTCAATGGTATGACCTTCAGGAATTGGATAATCGGGTAGGTCATTGAAACCTAAGCGTAGTGTTACGTTACAGCGCTTTGCAATGTGATAGGTGTTTTCAATAGCAGTGGGAATATCTGAAAATAGCTCAACCATTTGTTCAGATGTTTTGAAATATTGTTCAGGGGTGTAATTTTTAGGACGACGACTATCACCTAAGACGTACCCATCTGCAATACATACACGTGCTTCATGTGCTTCAAAGTCTTCATTTCTAATGAAATGGACATCGTTATGAGCCACTACACCAATATTGTATTTCTTAGCTAATTTTACCGCTTCGTGAATAAAGTCTTCTTCACCAGGATGATTGGTCCGTGTAAGGGCAAAGTAAACACGATTACCAAATTTCGCAACCCATTCTTCTAATAATGGCTCAGCTTTTTGTGGGTTGGACGTGCATAGCATTTTACCAACATCACTGTGCATACCAAGTAGTAAAATTAGATCTTGGTGTTGCTCTAAAATTAATTCTTTTTTTACACAAGGGATATCGAGCTGTTGACCTGAAATATAACCTTCAGAAACGAGTTCCGTAAGATTACGCCAACCTTTATTAGTCATAGAAAGCAGAGTAATTCGGTGTTCTGCATCATTTAGACGTAAAATTGAACCTAAAATAGGTTTAATGCCTTTGCCTAAACATTTTCCATAAAACTTTACAGCTGCATGTAAGTTAGATAAGTCTGTAATTGCCAGTGCAGGCATTTGGTCATCTGCTGCAGCTTTCACAAGATCAGGTATACGAACAATAGATTCCGTAATTGAAAATTCTGTTTGAATACCAAGATGTACAAAGTGCATAAATGAGTCCCTGCAAAAACACCCGCTATTTTAGCACGCTCTACTGTTTTTCTGAGTGTAATTAGAATGAAGTGGTGAAGTTTTATCAAATATTTCATAGAAATATAACATGATCAAAACTTTAACAAATGAAAAAATATTAAATTGGTATCACTTAAATTAAATAATTTTTAACAAGCTGAATGTTTTTAATGAAAATCGATACAAAGACAAAAATAAAAGCCCTCGAAAGAGGGCTGTTATTTATCAATAATTCTGTCAGAGCATTATCTTAAGCGAGATAACCATTCACCTAAAGATTGAACAATTTGAACCAAAATAATGAGTACGATAACGGTCAAATAAATCACACTATCATCGAAACGCTGGTAACCATAAGAAATTGCTAAATCACCAATACCACCTGCACCAATTGCACCAGCCATAGCAGTTGCACCAATTAAGCTAATAAGGGCAGTGGTCAAGTTTAGAATAAGTGAGCTACGCGCTTCAGGAATGACAAATTTAAAAACAATTTGTAGTGGATTTGCACCCATTGCTTGTGCAGATTCAACAATGCCGCTATTTACTTCTAAAAGAGAAGACTCCACTAAACGACCAATATATGGACCCACATAAATAGTCAGGGGAACAATGGCAGCCCATGTACCAATAGTTGTGCCGGTAATGAACTTTGTTAAAGGATAAACTGCAATCATTAAAATAATAAAAGGAAGTGAACGAAGAGCATTCACAATTGGGTTTAACGCCGTGTAAATTGCTTTGTTCGGCAAAATCCCATCTGGGCGTGTTGCGACTAAAGCAATACCTTGAACAAAGCCCCAGATCGTACCGAAAATCATTGAGAAGAACACCATATTTAGGGTTTCTTGCAATGCGGTAACAAACTGATCCATTGAAACAGAGCTAGTCCAAAATGGTGCTGTTAAAGAGGTTAGCAATTGCACTATTAAATCTCTCATGCGATTACTCCAGCTTGCTCAACTTGCACGCCACTTTCTTGAAGGAATTGAAGCGTATTTTGGATCGTATCATCTTGCCCTAAAAGCTGAATGAACATTTGACCAATAACTGTGCCATTAATTTCAGTCATATTGGCAAAAAGAATATTTAAACTTACATCAAACTTTTTAATCGCTGCTTGAATAACAGTTTCTTGAGCAGAACTACCTAAGAATTTTAAGCAATAAATACTGTTGGCATTTTTATTTGCCAAGTTATTTAGAATATTCACAGGAAGCTGTTGCTGTAAAACAGTTTGAATAAAGTTTTTAGTGGTTGGATGCTGTGGCTGACTAAAGATTTCTAAAGTAGAACCCGTTTCAATCACTTTACCTTGTTCCATTACGGCAACATAGTCACACACAGACTCAATAACGTCCATTTCATGCGTAACCATTACAATAGTAATACCTTGTTCTTTATTAATTTTCTTCAATAGTTCTAGAACAGATTTTGTTGTTTGTGGGTCAAGCGCAGAAGTTGCTTCATCGCATAATAAAATTTTAGGATGATTGGCAAGAGCGCGAGCAATACCTACACGTTGCTTTTGACCACCAGATAATTCATCAGGGTAGGCATTGGCTTTATGTTTTAGATCAATAAACTCTAATAATTCATTTAAGCGTTTTTCACGTTCTGCTTTGCTATAGCCTAATAATTTCATAGGCATTTCAATATTTGCTGCAACAGTTTTTGTTTGCAATAAGTTGAAGTGCTGGAAAATCATCCCAATATTGGCACGTTCGGTACGAAGCTGTGCAGGAGTTAAAGCTGTGAAATCGGTTTGATTAATAATCACCTGACCGTCATTTGGACGTTCTAAAAGATTAATCAGACGGATTAAAGTACTTTTACCAGCTCCACTATAGCCAATAATGCCAAAAATACTGCCATCTGGAATCTGAAGGTTAATTTGATCTAAGGCACGGATAGTTTGGCCGTTTAGCGTGTAATGCTTGGAAATATTTTTAAATTCAATCATATCGTCTAAATTAATCTAAAATGAAAAACAGGCAAAGTGTCTTTGCCTGTTTTAGTTATTCTTAATTATATTACTATTTAGATTCAGTTAAATAGCTGATTGGTTTATTTACGTCAACTTTAGTACCTTCAAATTTTTCTTTAATGAATTTTTGAGCGGCTTCAGTGTGATATAACGCACCAACTTTTTGTAAAATAGGATCATTTGCACGATCTGCAGAAGTCGCTAAAATATTTACGTTAAGTTTTGTGCTTTGGTCTACAGGTTCATAGAAAATAGAATCTTTAAGAACGTTTAAACCACCTTCCAATGCAAGTGTATTACCTAAAACAATCGCATCTACTTCGTCTTTAACACGAACAGCAGTTGCCATTTGAATTGGTTTAATTACAATTTCTTTTACATTTTCAATGATGTCAGCTGGTGTACCAGTTGCAGGGTTAAAATCAGGTTTTAATTTAATTAAGCCAGCAGATTGAAGAAGTAATAACGCACGAGCTTCATTTGCAGCATCGTTTGGAATAGCAATAGTTGCGCCTTTTGCGAAATCATCAACTTTTTTAACTTTGCTTGCATAAATACCCATTGGTTCTAAATAAGTTGTAGAAACAGGGATAATTTTATCTTTGTTCGATTCATTGAAAGCAACAAGATATGCATAAGATTGGAATGCATTGATATCAATTTCTTTATTTGCTACAGCAGTATTCATTGCTACGTAGTCAGTGAAGTTTTTCACTTTAAGATCAATACCTGCTTCTTTTGTTTCAGGTAGGCTTGCAATGTGATTCCAGATATCAGCATCTGAACCTGTAGAAGCCATTACAACTTGTTGTAATTCTGTTGAGTCTGTTTTAGCAGCTTCAGTTGCAGGTGCTTCAGGCTTTGAGCAAGCTGTTAAGCCAACTGTTAGACCTAGAATAAGTCCGAGAATTTTTTTCATTTCATCATCCTAAGTAAATTTAAAATATAAATTTACGATAACCAATGTTGGAGATATTGTTGTTTAAATAACAAGTTAAGGTTGGCTGTGTGCAACTTAATCGTTATTTAATAATCAATTACTTATATGGCTGTTTCCATACTAAACAAAGACTTTATAGGGAGTACTAAATAAAGGCAAATTTTGTTTGACTTGGAAATGTTCATAACTTGGTAATATCATAACAATAAATAATTATTCGATATAGTGATGAAAATCAGAATGCTTAGCTAATTTATTGGATAAGCGTTGTGATTTAATTTGTTAAAACCATTAAAAAACAATAAATTATGATTGTGATGATTTTAAATAGCTTAAGAATAAATGCTTTATTCATCTTTATAAGATTTTTTACGATATAAAGATGAAAAATGAATATAGGGTTTCCGTTGTGGAAAATCATATCTTAATATAATTTGTTTAATAGTTTGTTTGTTAATGATTGAAATATTTGGAAAAAATGGTGTGATTTATGTCGAGACAACAGTTGGGGATTGCAGAAATTTTAAAAAAATTAAATGAATATGATTTGATATCAAATGATCATGCGATTTTTTTAGGGGACATTCAAATAAAAACTATAAGCTTGAACCGTATATCTATCGTGATGAAATCATAAAAAATGAGCATATTATTTTTAAAGAGCTACTACTTAGATGCCCACAAGATTTTGAGCATTGTAAGACTACCTTTGAATTCCTAGTGAAAATGCAACATTACTCACTTCCAACAAGATTGTTAGACATTACTACAAATCCACTTATAGCACTGTACTTTGCTTGTCAATCTAAGTCTAAGAATGATGCTGAACTCATAATTATCAAGGTTCCTAAATCATCTATTAAATATTACGATAGTGATACTGTAAGTATTTTATCAAACCTAAGTCGTATTCCTTGTGATTTTTATATACCTAAAAGTATAGATACTAAGTTATTTTTTTCTTGATGATGACTTTGATGAAATGTGTGAGGAATTTAATAATCAGTACTGTATTAAAAAGTTAGTTTATGAAATACAAAGTGAAAAACTTCATTTCGAACCACGTATAGAACCGGATGTTCTCTCTAGTGTTTTGTGTGTTAAGCCTAGAATGGATAATCAGCGTGTTATTAGGCAAGATAGTGCATTTTTTCTATTTGGTATTGATGATTTTAAGAAAGATAAACCAGCTAAATTGAATGATAAGTTGATTTTAACCAAAGATCAGAAAATAATTATTCCTTATAGTGATAAAGCAAGAATAATTGGACAACTTGAAATTTTGGGGATTACCGAAGCAACTATTTTTCCTGAAATTGAAAAGGTCGCAACTTATATTAAAAGGATATACAGTAAATAAAGATAACCCCGCGTTTAGCGGGGTTTTTCTTAATCAAAATATAGATTAAGCATTTTCACGAGCAATTGCACGGTAACCAATATCTTTACGGTATTGAACACCATCAAACGTTACTTTTTCACAAAGTTCTAATGCTTTCGCTTGAGCTTCGCCAATCGTATTACCTAGTGCAGTTACGCAAAGTACACGGCCACCAGCAGTTACGATGTCGCCATTTTCATTGGCTTTAGTACCTGCATGGAAAACTTTAGCATCTGTCATTTGTGTATCTAAACCTGTAATGACATCGCCATTGCTAGACGTTTCAGGGTAACCCTTAGACGCTAAAACGATACCAACCGTTTTACGCTCATCCCATTCAGCCTCGGCAGGTAAGTTACCATCTAAACCTGCTTGAACTAAATCAACCAAAGATGATTTTAAACGCATCATAATTGGTTGAGTTTCAGGATCACCAAAACGACAGTTAAACTCGATTACTTTTGGTTGACCTTGTTCATCAATCATCAAGCCTGCATACAAGAAGCCTGTGTAAACATGACCATCTTTCTTCATGCCTTCAACAGTTGGACGCATCACTTCATTCATGGCTTTTTCAAAAACGTCTGAAGTTACAACAGGAGCAGGAGAGTAAGCACCCATACCGCCTGTGTTAGGACCTTGGTCACCTTCAAAAATACGTTTGTGATCTTGCGATGTTGCCATTGGTAAGATGTTGTCGCCATCAATCATACAAATGAAAGAAGCTTCTTCACCTGCAAGGAATTCTTCAATAACAACGCGAGAACCTGCATCACCAAATTTATTGCCTGCAAGCATGTCATCAATTGCATCGAATGCTTCTTGATTAGTCATTGCAACAATTACGCCTTTACCCGCAGCAAGACCATCTGCCTTGATCACGATTGGCGCACCATTTTTCTCCACAAATGCTTTAGCTGCATCTACTTCGGTAAATACATCATAAAAAGCAGTTGGAATGTTATGGCGTTTTAAGAAGTGTTTAGCGAAAGCTTTAGAGCCTTCAAGCTGTGCAGCAAATTGCGTTGGTCCCCAAACTTTAACACCTGCTTCGCGGCAAGCATCTACAACACCATTTACAAGCGGTGCTTCAGGGCCAACAATAATCATTTCTACTGCATTATTTTTTGCAAAATCGATAATTGCAGGATTGTCGAGAATGTCTAAAGCGACATTTTCACATTTATTTTCAGTTGCGCTACCTGCGTTACCCGGTGCTACAAATACTTTAGCGACTTGATCGTCTTGTGCGATTTTCCATGCGAGTGCATGTTCACGGCCGCCACTACCCAAAACTAAAATGTTCATCTTTAGAAAACCCTCGAAAATGAAATTCCGAAAAACCGAATGCGGTTTTAAAATCATTCACATCTTAACGCAAGATGGAAAAAAATACTGATGTAATAAACCCTCCTGAATTGAAGGAGGGTTTATTTTTTAAGTTTTACAACTTAGTGGCGGAAATGACGCATGCCTGTGAAGACCATTGCAATACCAGCTTCGTCAGCTGCTGCAATTGTTTCTTCATCACGCATAGAACCACCTGGTTGAATAATGCATTTAATACCTGCTTTCGCAGCGTTATCAATACCATCACGGAATGGGAAGAATGCATCAGATGCCATTACAGCGCCTTCAACCACTAAACCTGCATGTTCAGCTTTAATAGCAGCAATACGAGCCGAGTTTACGCGACTCATTTGACCTGCGCCTACACCAATAGTTTGACGGCCTTTTGCATAAACAATCGCATTAGATTTCACGTATTTTGCTACTTTCCAAGCAAAGATCATGTCATCAATTTCAGCTTCTGTAGGAGCGCGTTTAGTTACAACTTTAAGATCATCTTTAGTAATCATACCTAAGTCTTGATCTTGAACGAGTAAACCGCCATTTACGCGCTTGTAGTCAAGTTGAGCTTGACGTGCATCAATTGCTGGAAGTTCGCCACATACAAGTACACGTACGTTTTTCTTCGCACCTGTAACTTCTAAAACGCCTTCAGCGATGCTTGGAGCAATAATGACCTCAACGAATTGACGGTCTACAATTGCTTGAGCAGTTGCAACGTCTAATTCACGGTTAAATGCAATAATGCCACCAAATGCAGACTCAGGATCTGTTGCATACGCTAAGTCATAAGCTGCTTGAATGCCATCTAGAGAAACAGCAACGCCACATGGATTTGCATGTTTAACAATTACACAAGCAGGTTTAGCGAATGACTTAACACATTCAAGTGCTGCGTCAGTGTCTGCAATGTTGTTATAAGATAATTCTTTACCTTGTAATTGTTTTGCAGTTGAAACAGACGCTTCAGAAGCTGTGTCTTCAACATAGAAAGCAGCAGATTGGTGCGGATTTTCACCGTAACGAAGATCTTGTACTTTATTTAATTGAGTGTTGAATGTGCGAGCAAACTTATCAGCTTCGCCTTCTTCTTTACCAACACGAGCACCTAAGTAAGATGCAATCATACCGTCATATTGAGCAGTATGTTCAAATGCTTTAACAGCTAAGTCAAAACGAGTTGCATGGCTTAATGAACCTTCAGCTTTTAGCTCTGCAACAACAGTAGAGTAGTCAGATGCATTGACTACGATACCTACAGATGCATGGTTTTTTGCCGCAGCACGAACCATTGTAGGACCACCAATGTCGATGTTTTCGATTGCATCAGCAAGTGAGCAGTTTGGTTTAGCAACTGTTGCAGCAAATGGATAAAGGTTTACAACAACTAAATCGATAGCATCGATGTTGTGTTCAGCCATTACAGCTTCGTCTAGACCACGACGAGCTAAAATACCACCATGAATTTTAGGGTGAAGTGTTTTAACACGTCCATCCATCATTTCAGGAAAACCTGTGTGCTCTGAAACTTCAACTACGGCAACATTATTGTCTTTCAACAATTTGTATGTACCGCCAGTAGATAAAATTTCTACCCCTAGAGCAGCAAGTTCTTGTGCAAATTCAACAATACCAGTTTTGTCGGAAACAGAGATTAAAGCGCGTTTGATAGTCATGATCTTCGTCACAGTCTTTAAGGAACAGATTAAAACAAATTAGCTATATTACAGATAAAAAAAATGCCTGCGGTAGCCGCAAGCATTTTATCAGTTATTCACTCATTAAACCGTGAGCTTTCAACTTTTTACGTAAAGTACCACGGTTAAGTCCTAGAATCTCGGCAGCGCGAGTTTGATTACCACGCGTATATTCTAGAACCACAGATAAAAGAGGTTTCTCCATTTCTGCCAACACCATGTCGTAAACTTGTGATGGTTGCTCACCTTGCAATTGTGCAAAGTAGTGGCGAACTGCGCGATCTACGTGAATACGAAGAGCAACATCAGATTGAGCAGTAAAAATAGGAGATTTGCTATTCATGCGAATTAATCCGAAACAAATATCACTTGGGTAAAGTGATATATAAATATGGTCTATAAAATTTAACGAATATTCCGTTTTAGATCCTAAAACGGAATATTTTAAAACTGGTGTATAGCTTGCCACAACTCAGAGCTTTGGTCGAAATTTAAGCGTAACAATAGTTAAAGATTTGTTACAGACCATTCGTAAACAAAAAAATCTACTCAATACGCAATAAGATTCATAAAGCGCATTTTGTGGATGTAATTATGTTGTGAATTAAGCGAGGAGTTTGCAGCACAAAGCTTTCGTGGCGCGTATCATACCATTGTAAAAAGAAAAGTGAGCAAGAAAACTGCATTTTTTTTACTTTTTTTTGCAAATTTTAATAGTTTTTTTCAATATTCAGGGTCTAATGATTTCGATTTGGTAGTCATTGAAGTCTTTTTTAGCGATTGGGACAATAATATTGAAGTTGAACGGACTATTTTGCGGAATTCGCTCAACATCAATCAAACTTTTAATTAAGTATTCTTGAGGTCGATAGATATGTGAGTACACAGTTACATTATCGTTTAATAAGTTTACACGAATAAGGGGAAGTGCAAGGCTGTATTCGTTGTGGTTAATTACATAACCAGACAATTTAGTTGAATTAGGCTTGACTGAGGTTGCTTTGATATCAACTAAGTCGACAAGTTTGTATTGCTGAATAATGCTTTCACATTGAAAAACATTACATACTTTAACGTAGGCACTATTTATAAAGGAGTTGTTGTTTATGATTTTAGGGTTGGCTATTACGATTTGAATCAAGAAAATGATAATTAAAGAAAAATTAATAAGGCCCCAAATCGCATAATACCCAATGCCATTTTTTTTATCTTTCATAAACTCACTTTCTTTAGATAAGTTAAGTGAGGGTAATGCGTTAATGGGTTCTGGGTTGAAATAGTTTAAATTGTTTAAATAGGTTCTTAAGCTAATAGCTGAATTTTCAACTGTGGCATCAAAAATTTTGACTACATTTGACGCTAAAGTGGGCGTGTATTGGGTAATTATATCATTTGAGTCTTTTTCTGCTTCAGTAAACTGATAAGAAATAGATGTATCGAATTCTGTATGAGGTGTGTTTAAGTATGAAATTGCATTAAATGTAAACTCACATTTAGGACAACAAACCATGCCCTGAGCTGCAGTCAGCTGAGGTACAGTAACTTTATATGTCGTATGACATTCAGGGCATGTAGTTTGTTTTTCACTCATATATTATTCTATTGTTGTGCTATTAGAATGAATGACGCTTCCCAGAGATTCTGCACCAGTATTCGTCGCGTGTTTCTACTTGTAATATATCAAAAAATTCAGAATATACACTAGAAACTTCTTCAACTTGTTCTTGAATAACACCTGCAAGTGCAAATTCACTTTCAGATTTTACAAGAGTTGCAAATTGTGGAGCAAGCATCATTAATGGGCCTGCAAGAATGTTTGCTACAAAAACATCTGCTTTTTGGTCTTTTAATGTTTCGTTAAACTCATCAGGTAAACCTACGTATAGGTTTTCTAATACGCCATTTAACTCTGCATTTTGTTGTGTTGCTAATACAGCTTGTGGGTCAATATCTGTGGCATATACTTTTTTAGCACCTAATAAAAGGGCAGCTACACCTAAAATACCTGAGCCACAGCCATAATCGATGACAATTTTATCTTTAACATCTGTTTTGCCTAACCATTGTAAGCAAAGGAATGTAGATGCATGGTTGCCTGTACCAAATGCTAGACCTGGATCTAACTTAATATTTACTGCATCAGCTTCAGGTGGTTCCATCCATTCTGGAACAATCCAGTATTTCTCGCCAATTTGAATTGGTTCGTAAGCATCCATCCAAGTGCGTTCCCACTCTTGGTCTTCCATAAATTCGCTACGCATAGGTTCGGTTGGAAGTTGAGTGCGAATAAATGTTTCTAATGCAGCAACATCAATTTCTTCATCATCTTCTTGAGCGTAAATACCCGTCACAATCACTTTATTCCAAAGTGGTGTTTCGCCTGGAAGTGGCTCAAGCAAGTCTTGATTTTCAGCATCATCTAAAGTAACGCTGACTGCGCCAAGAGATTCTAAAAGAGTTTCGGTAAAATCGACTTGAGCTTGCTCAACAGTAATATGAATTTGTAACCACTTCACGGGAATAACCTAAAAAATTTTATATCTTGAGTATTGTAGCCGATCTACAAGAACACTGCTTAGAAATTGGAGTAATGATGTTTAGGTACTACTCCAATTTCTAGTTTTGGGGTTTGAATTAAGTGTTTTGTATTGCAGGGTGTTTTGATCGAGTAATCATAAAACCAAAGGCTGCAGCAAAAATATACATAAAAATTGAATACACTGCGGCAGGCATGGCAATGGTGGTGTTTGCCATAACGGTTAATGCAATGGTCATGGCTAAAGTACTATTATGAATGCCAATTTCAAAGGCGCAAGCACGTGCTTGCGTACTGCTAATACCTAAAAGACGCGGCACAAAATATCCTATGGCTAAACTGAATGCACAAAACAGAGCTGTTGCAAGCCCAACTTGAGTTAAATATGTCGCAATATTTTGACGCTCTGCAAATATTGCAAGAATAATAATCGCGATTAGGAAGATGACAGCAAAAATGCGTAAAGGCTTATTTAGTTTTTCAGTTAACTTAGGCGCATAGTGTCGAATGAGCATTCCAATAGCAACGGGAACAATAATAATGGCAAATACTTGCACTATTTTTGACAAAGGTAGTGCGATTTGCTGACTTTCTTGCATAAAGTGCAATATAGAAAAGTTCATAATTAAAGGTAGAGTAACAGCTGCCACCACTGAATTTATTGCGGTTAAACTAATATTAAGCGCAATATCTCCTTTAAATAAGTAACTAAATAAGTTTGCTGTACTACCACCCGGAGAGGCTGCAAGTAGCATTAAACCCACGGCAAGTAATGGTGGTAATGCAAGAACTTTACATAATATAAAGGCAACACCCACCAAAATAACCAATTGACAAAATAAGGCAATGAGTACTGCTTTAGGATGTTTAGAAACACGTTTAAAATCGTTAAGGGTTAGTTCTAGGCCTAAACCAATCATAATAATGGCTAATGCTAAGGGCAAAAGCACAGTAATAATTCCCATATTCATAGATTACTCCTGTAAATATTGTCATTTTTTGCATATTCCATATGCACTTACTTGTTTTGAATATTAGTTTTAATATTTTAAATATAAGGTTATATAAACCATACTTATATGAGCCTTGTAAACCACAAAAAATGACGGTGTTTTATTAGGTTTATATGCGAGTGTTTGTTTGTTGAAAATGACTATATTTTTAATACATTTTTTTATTACGATAAATTCGACTTAATTTGTCAACTTAGACGCTAAATTTTGCTACAATATTCAGTCATTATTTTTATCTCTCAATACCATTATGCATTATCCTAAAGTTTACGATGTCATTGTTATCGGCGGTGGTCACGCAGGTACAGAAGCAGCATTGGCTGCGGCACGTATGGGTCGACAGACTTTACTCTTAACTCACAATATTGAGACTTTAGGGCAGATGAGCTGTAACCCAGCCATTGGTGGTATTGGTAAGTCACATCTTGTGCGTGAAATTGATGCCTTGGGCGGTGCAATGGCACTTGCTGCCGATAAAGGCGGTATCCAATTTCGTATTCTAAACTCTCGTAAAGGTGCGGCAGTTCGTGCAACACGTGCTCAAGCAGACCGTGTACGTTTTAAAGCTGCAATTCGTGAAACATTAGAAAACCAAGCAAATTTAGATATTTTCCAACAAGCAGCAGATGATTTAATTGTTGAAGGCGATACCGTTAAAGGCGTAATTACGCAAATGGGTGTACGCTTCGATGCGAAAACTGTTGTATTAACAACGGGTACATTCTTAGGCGGTGTAATTCACATTGGTCTAAACAATGCATCAGGCGGTCGTGCGGGTGATCCTCCGTCTATTTCTTTAGCTGCACGTTTACGTGAGTTAAATTTACCTGTAGGTCGTTTAAAAACAGGTACGCCACCACGTATTGATGCACGTTCAGTTGATTTCTCTGTAATGACAGCACAGCCGGGTGATTTCCCATCTCCGACCATGTCATTTATGGGTGATGCTTCAATGCATCCTGAACAAGTGAATTGCTATATCACGCATACGAATGAACGTACACATGACATTATTCGTGGCGGTTTAGACCGTTCACCAATGTATACAGGTGTAATTGAGGGTGTGGGTCCACGTTACTGCCCATCAATTGAAGATAAAATTCATAAATTTGCCGACAAAGATTCTCACCAAGTGTTTATTGAACCTGAAGGTTTAGATACACACGAGCTTTATCCAAATGGTATTTCTACATCTTTACCATTTGATGTTCAGTTTGAATTGGTTCGCTCGATTCGTGGTATGGAGAATGCACATATTCTTCGTCCAGGTTATGCAATTGAGTACGATTATTTCAACCCACAAGCATTGAAATTCTCTTTAGAAACTAAAGCCATTAATAACTTGTATTTTGCAGGTCAAATTAACGGTACAACAGGTTATGAAGAAGCGGGTGCGCAAGGTTTACTTGCAGGCTTGAACGCTGCACGCCGTGCATGGGATCAAGAGCAGTGGACACCGAAACGTGATGAAGCGTATATGGGTGTTCTTGTGGATGATTTAATTACATTAGGTACAAAAGAACCGTACCGTATGTTCACTTCACGTGCGGAATATCGTTTGATGCTTCGTGAAGATAATGCCGATCAGCGCTTAACAGCAATTGGTCGTGAAATGGGTCTTGTGGATGATGCACGTTGGGATTCTTTCTGCCAAAAAATGGAAGCGATTGAAACTGAAAAAGGTCGTTTACAGCATCTTTGGGCTGCGCCAAATAATCCTTTAGGTAAGAAGTTTGTAGATTTAACAGGCGATGATTTATCTAAAGAAACCAATGCGATTGATTTGTTAAAACGTCCAAATATTAATTTCTCACAAATTGCTGAAATTACAGGTTCTGAAGTTTCTGCGTTTGTTGGTGAGCAAATTGAAATTGCGGTGAAATATGCGGGTTATATTAACCGTCAGCAAGAAGATGTTGCTCAAATGAAGCGTCTTGAAGAAACTCAAATTCCTGCTGATTTTGATTATGATGTGGTTTCAGGTCTTTCTCGTGAAATTACGTTGAAGTTAAAGGATGTTCGCCCTGAAACTTTAGCGCAAGCAAGTCGTATTCCAGGTGTTACACCTGCGGCTGTTCAATTGGTGATGATTACAATTCGTAAAAATAACCAAGCGAAAAAATCTGCATAAGATTTTGAGCTAATAAAAAAACCCGCTAAATGCGGGTTTTTTTATGTTTTTACGACACTATTATAAAAAACTATCGAACGATCATGAAAACAAAGTGATTGATTTAAACTATTGTTTTATTAAGTTTTAATTATAATAAATACAAATAAGACCTTATGTTCTTTTGTATTGAATTCAGACTAAATTACTGTACTTTCATTTGTGGCGATACTAATGTAGTGATGTTTATTCATCTTTAATATCTAGAGAATGTGCAATGAGTTTATTAACAAATTCATTCACTAAGGATAGAACGATGAATATTCAAAGCAGCAAAATGCAAAAAATATTGACCGTGTTTTTATGTTTCTGGGTGGCTTTTTTCGAAGGTTTCGATTTACAAGCGCCAGGTATTGCAGCAAAAGGAATCGCTGAAACATTTGCATTAGACCAAGTTCAGTTAGGTTATGTATTTAGCCTAGGCGTATTTGGAATGCTATTTGGTGCATTTTTAGGTGGTCGTGTCGCAGACTATCTAGGACAAAAGAAAGTTCTTATTTTGTCTATTTTAATTTTTGGCGTATTTATGACCATTACGGCAATCGCACCAAATACCGAAATTTTATATATTGCACGCTTTTTAACAGGCTTAGGTTTAGGTGCTGCAATGCCAACCATGATTTCTGTGGTAGGTGATGAAGCAACTGAACAAAATCGCGGTAAATTAAATAGTCTGATGTATTGCGGACTACCTGTAGGTGCAATTTTTGTAGCAGGTTTAGCAGTATTCTTTAAAGATATTGCTTGGCAAACTTTATTCTTAATTGGTGGTTTAACTCCACTGATTCTTATTCCTTTTATGATGATTATTCTAAAAGATAAGAAAAAAGAGAATGTTGCGATAGATCAAGCTGATGTACCTAAAATGGCGGAAGTTCTATTTGCCGAGCAGCGTTATAAGTACACAGTACCACTTTGGGTAAGCTTCTTTTTCACATTAATGATCAACTATATTTTGATTAGTTGGTTACCAAATTTATTAATGGCGCAAGGCTTAGAAAAGCAACAAGCATTTATGATTATGTTGTTATTCCAAGTGGGAGCTGTCATTGGAACATTAGGTTTGGGGTACTTATTAGACCGTTTAAAGCTTTGGCAAATGGCGTGTATTATTTACATTGGTCTATTATTTGCGGTTGTTCTTCTATTCACAACAAACTCAATTGCGATGCTTGTTTTTGCCGGAATTATGGGTGGTATTTTTTCTACTGGTGGTCAATCAATTTTATACGGTATTTCACCTATCTTTTACTCAGGTCAGGGCAAAGTGACAGGTGTAGGAAGCGCGATTTCACTTGGGCGTTTAGGTGCAATGACAGGACCATTGCTTACAGGAAAAATACTTGCTTTAGGATTAGGTACGACAGGTATTTTAATCGCAAGTGCTCCGGGTATCATTATCTCTGCAATTGCGGTTACTGCTTTATCTAAATATAAAGCCAGTTTGAAAGATAAATAATTTAAAGATCTAATGATTTAAAAAGACGATGTATTTAAAAGCTAAAGTGACTACGGTTACTTTAGCTTTTTTCTTGATAAGAACAGCAAGTTTCATCTTTAATAGCAAAGATGATTTATTTAGCACATCAACTTATTTCACAAAAAAGAGTAAAACGATTAAATTAATTTTATGTTTAAAACAAGAGGTAAATATGATGACAATGAAGCGTATTCGTTATAACAATTCAGATTTAGCATGCTTATGCTCAAACTGAACTGTCAAATAACTCGTATAAAGAGCAACGAAGTTTGTAATATCGGGTGTCTTGTTTGCAAGCTTCGATTTCTATAAACCAACAGCGCAAAAAATGACAAAAATATAAAAATAAAATTATAAAGTCCCTTAATTGGGGCTTTTTTTAATCTTCAATTTCATAAACAGCATTATATACATCTATCGGTTCAATATCTTGAATGCGTCGTCCAAAGCTGCGCAACCACCAAACAAGCTGAGAGGTGAAGGGAACAGATGCTTGTATTTGAACTAAGTCATTGCCTAAATCTTCCATCACCTGATCTTTACTTAGCTGACTTTCTTCAAAGTATGCTGCATTTTCAGTGGTCATGGTGAGTTTTAATTTCACCAAATCAGTTGGTTTTGTATAGTCTACACGGAAACCTAATGCACCCGATTCGATATATTTATCTATATCAAAATCAACAGGATGTAATGCACGAGAATTCAGAACTTTGGCTGTTTTAAAACGATGTAAGGCAAAAGTTTGTATATCTGTTTTATCCAAACGGGTGCATATTAAATAAATAACAGCACCTTTTTGAACCAATGCTAAGGGGTTAAGTACATAGGTTTTTTCCTCTGCACCAATTGTACGTGCATGATAAACACATTCAAGTTGCTTATCTTGCAATAATCCTTCATAAATGGCTTGTTGAGAACCACGATCTACCAAGGGTGGAATAAGTGGTTGATTTGCAGGAACAATACGAACGCGGTTAATCCATTGGCGAACGTTATTTTGGGTAGATAAACTTCGACGTGCAAGGTCAAACCATGGGTTCATTTCCTCCACCAAACTTGGTGGAAGTAAATGTTTTAGATGTTCTTCAACCATCATAAAGGTGACTGCTTGAGAGCTTGTCATATGTGGCAAACTTTGAATTGGTGCATCTGCACGCCAGCGCCAACCTTGTGGAACTGTCCCATTATTTTCAATAGGAAAGCGTTGTGATATTTGGTTTAAATCTCGTTGAATCGTTCGCAAACTGATATCGATACCTTCACGTTGTAATATTTCTTGTAATTCACGTGTACCCATCCATTTTCCTGTAGATAGACGGGAAAGAATTTGCCATTGGCGATATAGAGTATTCGAAGTTTCTTTTTCTTGTGCTTGCATAAGGAATCAAAAGATAATGAATTGAAAATATGAGTTGAATACAGCACACAATATGAAAACTATATTCTTTTAGCAAGTAAATTTAATAATTTCATATTCAATCGATAGTTCTTCTATACTTGCAATTTAATTTTAAAACACATAGCTTCTTCATTATTAGAATAATTTTGGCACTTAAATTGCTTACAATAATTACATAAAATTACAAAGTAGAGGTTTGTATGCTTAAAGAAGATTATGGCTTAGATAACACTTTAGAAAATGTGGCTACAAATCAGAGTATCGAAACACCACCATCATATATATTCACACAGTCTGCTGTAGCGAAAACTAAATATACAAACAACGAGTTAAGTTCGCGTTTCTTTAATGAATTATTAGATGATAAATCTATGTCTGGAAATGCGGGACCAAATATTGAGCGATGGTTAGCGCAACATAGTTTAAACGATTTGCATGCTTTAAATGATGCAGCAAAAACACATTTCTTATATGAAGGTATTACTTTTTCGGTTTATGGGGAGCAAGAAGGGATTGAACGAACGATTCCATTCGATGTTATTCCACGCATTATTGCGAAAAAACAATGGAATACAATCGCTTTAGGATGTGCACAACGTGTAAGAGCTTTAAATCTATTTTTACATGATATTTATCATCAACAAGAAATTTTAAAAGCAGGCATTGTTCCTGAGTTGCAAGTGCTTACGCATGAAGCATATCAGCCACATATGTTTTCACATGACCTAAAAGGAAAAATTTATAGTCAAATTAGCGGTATTGATATTATTCGCGATCGCGTAGGTGATTTTTATGTACTTGAAGATAATTTAAGAACACCATCTGGCGTGTCTTATATGCTTGAAGGACGTAAAATTAGTCAAAAATTAATGCCAGATTTATGTAAGCAAAACAATATTTCAGCGATTGAACAGTATCCGCAATTGTTAAGAGAAATTCTTGCAGAAAATGCTTATGTAGATAATCCAATGATTGTGGTACTTACGCCAGGTAAATATAACAGTGCTTATTATGAACATGCATTTTTAGCAAGAGAAATGGATGTGCCATTGGTGACATCTAAAGATTTATTTGTTGAAAATGACAAAGTATTTGTCAAAACAATTCGTGGTCGTCAGCAAGTTCATGTGATTTATCGCCGTTTAGATGATGCCTTTATCGATCCACTTTGCTTTAAACCTGATAGTACTTTAGGGGTACCTGGTTTGATGTCGGCATATTTACAAAACAATGTTGTTATCGCAAATGCACCAGGTACAGGGGTTGCAGATGATAAATCAATTTATCCTTATGTAGATAAAATGATTAGTTTTTACTTAGGTGAAGAACCTGTTCTTAAAAATGTACCAACGTATCAATGTCGTGAACAACAAGATTTAGATTATGTGCTCGAAAATCTTGAAAAATTGGTGGTGAAAGAAGCACAGGGTTCAGGTGGATACGGCATGCTTATTGGACCACATGCATGTGAAAAAGAACTTTCAGCTTTTAGAGATAAGCTTATTGCTACACCACATTTATATATTGCACAGCCTACATTAGAGCTTTCTGTTTCGCCAACATTAACTGATAAAGGTATTGCAGAAAGACATATTGATTTACGCCCATTTGTTTTGAGCTCGCCGTATAGAACTGAAATTGTTCCGGGTGGCTTAACACGAGTAGCAATGGAAGAAGGTTCTTTAGTGGTGAACTCATCGCAAGGTGGGGGTATTAAAGATACATGGGTTGTCGATTCTCTACATTCATAAGTTTTAGATATTAGGGGAATAAAAATGATTTTATTAAATACAAGTGCAGAAAACATTTTTTGGTTAGGACGTTATATTTCACGTATCCAATATTTATGTCATCAATTTCCATTTAAGCAAGATAATGAAGCCATTCAATATGCATCTGCATTTTGTTTGCCCGCATTTGATGCAATTTCACTCAATGAGTTGGTTTTGGATGAAAGTAATGCTGTTTCATTTAAGCAGCAATTTGCATATACCAAAGATAATATTCATTCTTTACGTGGTGTGCTGACAGCATTTGGTTATGCTGAATTGAATAAGCTGATTAAGTTGGCAAGTGAAAACCCAGGTTATATCTGTGATGTTGTGGGTGAGTGTTTGGATGTACTTGAAGCAGAATCTCACGACGTTTTTTTATTTTTTAAATTGGGACAAAATATTGAGCAAATTGACCGTCTGATTCGTTTAAATCAAGAAATAGATGAAGCTTTGCAGGAGCTCAGTATTGTAATTGCACTATTAGAAGAATTAGGTTGGGATGCAATTACTGAAGCTTGGGGGAGTTTATCAAAAGAACCTAATGCAACTAACTTTTACCAATTTAGCCATAGTATTCATCAAATGTTTGAGGTGGACGCATGAAATTAATGGTCAATCATCAAACTCATTATTCATATTCAGAAGAAGCTTCAAATAGTATTCAATACATTAAAATGATGCCATTTAATAATAGGCATCAGAATGTTAGATCTTGGGATATTAGTGTCCCTGGTGAAAAGCAAATTAAACGAGATGCATTTAATAATATTTGGATTACTAGTACGCAGCGCTATGCTTATCAGCAAATGACGATCATGGCACAAGGAATTGTTGAGCTAAATTCAACACCTGAAAATGGTCTAGATGACCAGATGAATCCGTATTTATTTATGCAGCCGACACCAAGCACGATGTGTAATGCAGAAATGAAAGAGTTTGCACATCGTTGTGTGCCTGTTGTGGATTATGACAGTTTAGTATATTTAGCTGCTGCTATTTTGGAATATATTCCTTATGTACCACAAAGTACGCATGTGAATACAACAGCTATTGAAGCATTTCAGCGTAAAGAAGGAGTATGTCAAGATCATAGTCATGTCTTCATTGCAATGTGTAAATCTTTAGGGCTTGCAGCGCGTTATGTGTCTGGATATTTGTATGTACCCAATCTTTCTCATCTTGCCAGTCACGCATGGGCTGAAGTTTTTTTAAACGATTCATGGTATTGTTTCGACATTAGTAATCAATTATTTACGCCTAGTTCACATATTTACGTTGCAGTTGGACGTGACTATTGGGATGTTGCACCCGTAAGAGGAATGCGCGAAAAGGGTGGGCTAGAAACAATGCACTCTATTGTGCAGGTTTTAGCGTGTTAAAAAAGAAAAGAGGATGTTATGACTTATTGCTGTGCGCTACGTTTAAAAGAAGGTTTAGTATTTATTAGCGATACGCGCACAAATGCGGGTGTAGACCATATTTCGGTATTTAGAAAGTTATATATTTTTGGTAAAGAGGGTGAGCGCTTTTTTACAATTCAAACCTCTGGGAATTTGGCAACAACTCAGGCTGTAATTGGGTACTTAAAAAATCAGCTCACGTTAAAACAAGAGCCAAATTTATATAGTGTAAATACGATGTTTGAAGTGGCTGAATTGGTAGGTCAAACGCTACGTAAGGTAATTAGTGATGTAACGGCCGACACTTTAGAGCAAAGCAATTATTATTGTAGTTTATTGGTTGGTGGGCAAATAGGTGAAGAACCTTTACAGCTATATAATATTTATCCTCAAGGGAATTTTATTAGTGCAACCAAAGACACACCATTTTTCCAAATTGGTGAAAGTAAATATGGAAAACCTATTTTAGATCGTGCTTTAAGTTATGACATGCAAATTGATGAAGCGCTTAGATGTGCTTTAATATCGTTTGACTCAACTTTAAGATCTAATGTGTCTGTAGGTATGCCATTGGATGTTTTGGTTTATAAAAAAGATAGCCTACACGTTCCTGAAGGCAAAAGAATTAATGAATCAGATCAATATTTTCAAGAAATTAGTAAACAATGGTCTGAAACTTTGAAAAAAGGCTTACAAGAACTCCCAAAACCGACTAAAGATTATTTTGATTAAATGCTTTATTTCTTCTTATAAAACAAGTACATTGTTATTTTTGGTAGTATGATTTTTATACAGACATAAGGTGGGGATATGTACCAATTAAGTTATGCTAGTTATTCAATTTCGGAAGCTGATAAATTATTTGAAGATCTAAGAAGTATTTTAAAAGAAGCTCGTGACTTTAATGTTATTCATAAAATTACAGGTGTTCTTTATTTTGCAGATCAATACTTTTTCCAATGCTTGGAGGGGAGAAAAGAAGACTTAGAGTTCCTTGTTGAAAAGTTAAAAAAAGATTCAAGGCATAAGGATTTTACACTCTTTGAATGTAAGCCTATAGATAAATTACATTTTAAAGATTGGTCAATGAAATATGTAAAACGTAATAGTCTGATTCAAGATTATATGCGTGAACAGGGTTTTCAGCGATTTCAACCAAAACAATTGCGATTACATCAAGTAGATAAGTTGATAGGATTGTTGGTTGATATTGAAGATTAATTTTAAAAAAAAGCCCAAATTATTTTGGGCTTTTTTTTCTTTTACGTATTAAATTTTCTTGCGAATAGGGCGGTTGCTTAATCGGCATAATAGTTCATAGCCAATTGTACCATTGGCTTCAGCAACATCATCTACTAAGCGATTTTTACCCCAAAGCTCAACTTCAGTACCTATTTTTATGTTTAAACCTGTTACATCAATTGCAATCATATCCATTGCTACACGACCAATCACAGGAACTTTTTGACCATTGATTGCAACAAAGTTCTGTTTAAAGAAAGCACGTGGATAACCATCACCATAGCCAATTGAAACAATAGCAAGTTCAGTTTCTTTATCTGCAATAAATGTAGAGCCATATCCTACAGATTCACCTGCCTGAATGGTATTTAAAGCAATAATTTCTGCTGTAAATGTCATAACTGGCTTAATATCTAGGTCTTGTACAGTTTTGTCAGCAAAGGGGCTTGCACCGTATAGCATAATTCCAGGGCGTACAAAATCAAAATTAAGCTCAGGCCATTTAAAAATAGCAGCCGAATTACAGCAAGATGCCATGATTGGAGCGCATGCTTCTTTTACGTGTAAGAACTGCTGTTTTTGTTGTTCATTTAAAGGGTGGTGATCTGCATCAGCATTTGCAAAATGCATGGCAAGTACACAAGTAAACCCTTCAGATTTTAAAAGATGAATGACGTTGATAATTTCAGGTACTTTAAAGCCTAAACGGTTCATACCACTATTCAGTTTCACCCAAACTTTTAAATTTTTTGCAATATAGGCATTTTTGTGGCTAAGCAACCAGTCAACTTGTTGTTGATGGTGAACAATAATTTCAATATTTTGATCAATTGCGATTTGCATTTCTGTATCAGAAAAAATACCTTCAATCAGCGTAATGGGTTGTTCATAGCCTAATGCACGAATTTCAAGGGCTTCTTCTAAACAAGCTACACCAAAAGCATCTGTATTTGATAAGGCTGCTAAACAGTCTTTTACGCCATGTCCATAGGCATTGGCTTTCACCATGCTGACAATTTTAGCTGTTGGGGCAAGTTGTTTAACGCGATTTAAATTATATTGTAGTGATTCACTGTCAATATAAACAGTTGCTTGGCGCACCTGAATAACTCCTTAAACGAGGAAATAGGGTAACGGATTATCTATTGAGTGACTTAGATCAAATGGAATATGTTTAATTCATCTCACTTACATAATGGTATGAATAATCATGATGTTATTAAAAAATCATGTCATAAGACTAGAAACACAATAGATATAAATGTGATTGTTATTGTATGCCTATATAAGTTGTTTTTGTATATATAGTCATAATTGTCTAGGTGATTTTTCTCAATATTTAAATATTATTTAGGAGGTAATCTTACGGAGAAATCGACTTCACCATTTATATCTGGACGCAAACTAATATAATAGGTTTTACTGCTGTTGCATGCACTTACAGTCCAGTATTCAATGACTTCTTTAATACGTCCTTCTGGAGTTTGGTCAATTTTAGAAATTTGGGTATAAATAGAATCAATTTTTCTACATTTCTGTCCGAACCATGTGTTTAATGATTGAGAAATTGTTTTTTTTATATCTTTTTTTAAGATGTTATCTGCAGCGCTTTCACCTGAAAATTCAGAACTCGCTATAAGTGAATTACTGCAACTGAAAAAAATAATAAAAAATAAAAATTTACGCATAATTACTGCTCTTATTTATTTTGAAGGATAAATAGTAAATTCAGAGATCTTAAAATACTATTTATCCTAGAGCATTTAATGGCTTAAGTATAGGTATAGAAATACGTAGTAATTTTATTCTTCGTCATCATATTGAGCGTAGAATTCAGGAGATAAGTTACTAAAACGCGTGTATTGCCCTTCAAAGGCAAGACGTACTGTACCAATAGGACCATTACGTTGCTTACCAATAATAATTTCAGCGGTACCTGCTTCTTTAGATTCTTTGTTATATACCTCATCACGATAAATAAACATAATCAAATCGGCATCCTGCTCAATCGCACCTGATTCACGTAAGTCAGACATTACAGGGCGCTTATTCGGTCTATTCTCAAGTGATCGGTTAAGCTGTGAAAGTGCAATTACAGGGCACTGCATTTCTTTGGCAAGTGCTTTTAAGCTTCGTGAAATTTCCGAAATCTCACCTACACGGTTATCGCCCATGCCTGGAACTTTCATTAACTGAAGGTAATCGACCATAATACAGCCGAGTTTTCCACCATGTTGTTTGGCAATACGACGTGCGCGTGAACGTACTTCAGTTGGTGGTAAAGCAGACGAGTCATCAATATAAAGATTTTTTTCTTGTAAGTGCACAATGGTACTGGTTACTTTTGACCATTCGTCACTGTCCATTTTACCTGAGCGCAAATGTCCCTGATGTACTCGACCAAAAGACGAAATTAGACGCATTGCAATGGAGTCTGCAGGCATTTCCATCGAGTAAACAAGTGCAGGGAGATTGTTGTTGAATAGTACACTTTCAACTAAATTCATAGCAAAAGTAGTTTTACCCATAGACGGACGTGCCGCAACAATAATTAAATCACCTGCTTGCATACCAGAAGTTTTGTTATCTAGCTCAACAAATCCTGTAGTTAAACCTGTAATACTACCTTCAGTTTGTGAAAGTTCATTTAACTTATCAAATACATCTGCAACAACGGTATTAATGGCTTTTGGCCCAGCGTTTTTCTTATTGTTGTTATGTTGTTCGGCAATTTGGAAAATATTAGTTTCTGCTAAGTCTAAAATTTCACTGACATTACGACCTTTAGTATCATAAGCATTCTGTAAAATTTCAGAGCTCACTTTAATCATATTTCTTAAAGTTGAAAATTCTTTAATTTTTGTGGCATAGGTTTCAATGTTATAGAAACTTGATGGAGAATCTGCCATTAACTGCATTAAATATTCTTCACCGCCTGCAGCATCGAGCAGATTTTGCTTAATAAGCCAGTCATTGACTAATACCGCATCGTAAGGTGAGTTTTCTTTTGCAAGTGTATCGATTGCACGGAAAATATATTTGTGGCGTGTTGCATAAAAATCAGATTCTTGAAGTACATCACCTACTTGTTCAAAGGATTCAGCAACAGTCATTAATGCAGCAAGTACAGCTTGTTCAATCGCCAAATTATGTGGTGGCGTACGAAACTCTTTAAGCTGTGCACTTTCGCTAGCGTTAGGTGCTGTTTTAGTCGAATTTTGTTTTGAGTTGGCAGTAGCCTGTGACATATAAATCCCTGATTTTAAAACAGTATATTCAGAATTTTTTTAATGTTTAATTAAGCATTAAGCAATGAATTGTTAATTTAAATCATACGTGTTCTGCAAACAAATTGCGACTTGAATTTAAAAAATTCTAGAAGCAAATAATGTGAAGTATTAACAAGAATAGAGAAGGGGTTTTTACAGATAAAAAAAGAGCATGCGAAAGCATGCTCTTTTTTTTGCAAGAAATTACTCAGATACGATAGTAACGAGAACTTCAGCAACAACATCATGATGCAATTGGATTGCGATGTTGAATTCGCCAGTATGACGAAGCGCACCGTTTGGTAAACGAACTTCAGCGCGGTCTACAACAAGACCAGCATTCGTTAACGCATCAGCGATGTCACGAGTACCGATTGAACCGAATAATTTACCTTCGTCACCAGCTTTCGCAGTGATTACGATATTTACTTCGTTCAATTGGTCAGCACGTGCTTGAGCAGCAGCTAATACTTCAGCTTCTTGCTTTTCAAGTTCAGCGCGACGAGCTTCAAAAGCAGCAGTGTTTGATTCTGTTGCAGCTACAGCGATACCCTGAGGGATCAAGTAGTTACGACCGTAACCAGCTTTAACTGATACTTTATCGCCTAATTTACCTAGGTTTTTAACGCGTTGTAATAAAATAATATCCACAGCTCAACCTCACTTATGATTGTCAGTGTAAGGGATCAAAGACAAGTAGCGAGCTTGTTTAATAGCAAGCGCCAATTGACGTTGGTAACGAGCTTTAGTACCTGTAATACGGCTAGGAACAATTTTGCCGTTTTCAGTGATGTACTGTTTTAAAGTGTCGATGTCTTTGTAATCGATGTACGTAACGTTCTCAGCTGTAAAGCGGCAGAACTTGCGACGACGGTAAAAACGTGCCATGTTATGTTCTCCTTATGCTTCAGCAGAGTCTTGGTTAGCTTGTTGTGCTTCTTCACGTTGAGCTTTACGCGCACGTTTTTCTTCAGCACTCTTAGCCAATAATGACTCTTCAGTGATAGCGTTTTCACGACGGATGATAAGGTTACGAAGGATTGCATCGTTGTAACGGAACAATTCTTCTAATTCATCAAGCGTAGTTTGACCGCATTCTACGTTCATAAGAATGTAGTGTGCTTTATGAATTTTGTTAATTGGGTAAGCCAATTGACGACGGCCCCAATCTTCAAGACGGTGAATTTGACCTTCAGCTTCTTTGATGTGAGTTAGGTAACGTTCTACCATACCCACTACTTGATCGCTTTGATCAGGATGTACTAAAAGTACGATTTCGTAGTGACGCATTGTCAGCTCCTTACGGATTATACAGCCTATAACAAAAGTTAAAGGCAAGGAGTCACAACCAAGGTTGTGTCGCATAAAAATGCGAAGCGTGATTTTAGTGCTTCTAGCAAGAAATTACAAGGAATTTGGTGAAATTAACTAGAGATGAAATTTACTGTAGAAGTGAAGAGGTGTTGCATTTTTATATTTATGAGAATAAAGACTCTAATAAAAGATAGAGAAGAACTCTATCTTTTAAAAAAGTACAATATTTGTGCTTGGTGTTATTGATGTGAAGCTAAAGCAAACACTGAGAACAGTAATTAAGATCACTGAATATAGGAAAAAGCGTTTTGCCCATAATTGATCATTTTGTGCTTTAAAGCCGAGTACAGCAATATACAACCAGTAAATGCAAAGAGCATTTATGATTACAAGGTAAATCCAGTTTGCATAACCAAATACAAAAAGAAGATTCATTGTAATTGTGAATAATACGACATAAATCAAAGATTCGATTTTTGTGCGTAATATTGTGCGTGCTACAGGTAAAATTGGAATACCTGCATTTTTGTAGTCATCGAAACGGTAAATTGCAATTCCCCAAGAATGAGGCATTTGCCATAGTGCATATCCTATAAATAAAATAAGAGCACCCAAATCAAATTGAGCTACAACAGCCGTATAGCCAATAACAGGGGGGCTTGCACCAGAAATACTACCAATTACAGTTTGATGAATAGATGTTCTTTTTGTCCATAGACTATAAAAGAAAACATAAACTACAAAACCAATAACAGCAAATAGAAAAGCATAGGCATTTACAGCAAACCATAAAATGCTAAAACCAATGATACCTAAAGCAAAAGCATAAACAGATGCAACAGGAACAGAAATGGTTTTTGTTACAAGCGCACGGTTTTGGGTGCGTTGCATTTTTTTATCTATGTCTTGATCAATGACGTTATTGATCACACATCCAGAGGCAACAACAAGCGTTGTACCAATGAGGGTGATGAGTAGGAGAAGGAAATCTACAGAACCTTGGGCGGCTAAAAAGAAGCCGCCCAAAGTGGTAACGAAGTTACCAAAGAGAATTCCTGGCTTAGTCAGGAATAAATACTTTTTCAGCATGACGACCAGTTTAGATCATCATGTTGAAGTGTAAGTGGTTCATGATCCATACAGAACCAATTAAAAGCACAGCAATACAAACAATTGTATAAATAAATGCAATTACGTTCCAACGTTGCTCTGAAGATGAGTTCATATGCAAGAAGTAAACTAATTGGATCAGTACCTGTGCAATTGCAGTAATTGCAATAACAGCTACCAATAAACCACGGCTAAATCCACCAGCCATTACCATACCAAAAGGGATGATGGTAAGAAGAACTGAAAGGATAAAACCAATTGTATATTGCTTCACATTACCGTGCGCAGCACCTGCAGCGTTATGTTCGTGACTCATTATAGTACTCCTAATAAGTAAACTACGCTGAATACACAAATCCAAACGATATCAAGGAAATGCCAGAATAAGCTTAGGCAAGCAAGACGACGAGTGTTTGCAAGAGTCAAACCATATTTCTTGATTTGAACCATTAACACGATCATCCAGATTAAACCTGAAGTTACGTGGATACCGTGAGTACCTACCAGCGTAAAGAACGCAGATAAGAATGCAGAAGTGCTTGGACCATGACCAGCGTGAACTAAATGCTGAAATTCATAAAGTTCCATGCCGATGAAGATAGCACCAAATATCCAAGTGATACCTAACCAAGTTAATACTTTAGCAACATCTTTTTTGTATGCAGCAAGAACCGCAAAACCAAAAGTTACTGAAGAAATTAAAAGAGCAAAAGTTTCAGTTAAAACGAAACCTAGAGAATCTGCGAACAGATCTTTTGCACTTGGTGTGCCAACTGGAATATGGCTACTTAATACAGCGAATGCAATGAAGAGTGTACCGAAAAGGATCAAGTCACTCATCAAGTATGTCCAAAAACCAAAGACAGTGATGTCAGTATCATCGTGGTGATGATCATCGTGTCCGTGGTTTTCGTGATGAAGTACGTCAGCCATTGTCTTAGTCCTTCTTCAAATGTTTTTCAAGAATCGCAAAGCGTTCGTTTTCAATACGTTCAACTTCAGCAGCTGGAACATAGTAATCAACTTTCTTCGTGAATGAAGAAATGATGAAGCTAACAATCGCAGCAACGAAACTAACAATAGCTAACCACCAAATGTGCCAAATTAATGCAAAGCCCATAAGTGTGATGATTAGACCCATAACAACACCGGCAGCGCGGTTAGTTGGCATGTGGATGTCTTCGTAATGAGTTGGTTTAACGTATGCAACACCGTTTTCTTTGTCAGTCCAGAAAGAATCAATACCATTGATTTCAGGAACATGAGCAAAGTTATAGAACGGAGCAGGAGAAGAAGTAGCCCATTCTGGAGTACGACCATCCCAAGCATCGCCAGTGTAGTCAATGCGTTGATTGCGTTGTAAGAAACCAACAACAATTTGCATAACGAAGCACAGAATACCAATCAAGATTAGTACAGAACCGAAGAAAGCAATAGCTAAGTACGGATCCCATTCTGGGTTGTCATATGTATTCAAACGACGAGTCATACCCATGAAACCAAGGATATAAAGTGGCATGAATGCAAAGTAGAAACCGAAGAACCAGAACCAGAAAGATGCTTTACCCCAAGTCTCATTCAGTCTCCAACCAAACATTTTTGGCCAGTAGAAAATGATACCCGCAAACATTGCGAATACTACACCACCAATAATTACGTTATGGAAGTGAGCGATAAGGAATAAAGAGTTGTGTACAAGGAAGTCCGCAGGTGGAACAGCCATTAATACACCAGTTAAACCACCGATACCGAAAGTCACAAGGAAGCCAAGTGTCCAAAGCATTGGTGTTGTATACGTAATACGACCCTTATACATTGTGAATAACCAAGAGAAGATTTTCACACCTGTAGGAATCGCAATTACCATAGTCATGATACCGAAGAACGCGTTAACGTTGGCACCAGCACCCATAGTAAAGAAGTGGTGAACCCATACCACGAACGCAAGAATTGTGATCGCGATAGTTGCATACACCATAGATTTGTAGCCGAATAACGTTTTACGAGAGAACGTTGAAACAACTTCTGAGTAAATACCAAAAGCAGGTAATACTAAGATATAAACTTCTGGGTGACCCCAAGTCCAAATCAAGTTCACGTACAACATTGGGCTACCGCCTAAGTCGTTAGTGAAGAAGTGGAAATCGAAGTAACGGTCAAGCGTTAACATTGCAATAGTTGCAGTTAACACAGGGAATGATGCAATGATTAACACAGCAGTACATAAAGATGTCCATGTGAAAATCGGCATATCCATAAGACCCATGCCAGGCGCACGCATTTTGATGATGGTAACGAAGAAGTTAACACCAGTTAAAAGCGTACCTAGACCAGATACTTGTAGAGCCCAGATGTAGTAGTCCATACCCACGCCAGGAGAATACTGAATGCCTGATAGTGGAGGGTAAGCCATCCAACCAGTTGCAGCGAATTCACCAATAACGAGAGAAGCCATCATTAGACCAGCAGCGCCGGCAAATAACCAGAAGCTTAGAGAGTTTAATAATGGGAAGGCAACGTCACGTGCACCAATTTGAAGTGGTACAGAGATGTTCATTAAGCCAACAACAAGACCCATCGCTACGAAGAAAATCATGATCACGCCATGGGCAGTGAAGATTTGGTCGTAATGTTCAGGGTGTAAATAACCTTCACCACCACCTTTTGCAAGGAATAGTTGAAGACGCATCATAATCGCATCAGCAAAGCCACGAAGTAGCATGATGATAGATACGAGAAGATACATGATACCGATTTTTTTATGGTCTACAGATGTGAACCATTCGTTCCACAAATACGTCCATTTTTTGAAATAAGTAATACCACCAATTATGGCAATACCACCTAAAATCATGAATGCAATCGTCACCAACACGATTGGATCGTGTGGGATTGCTTCAGGACCTAACTTACCTAATAAGCTCATGTGTTATTCCCCTTGAGAAGCAGCTGCATGTGCTTCAGAAGCTGAATGATCAGCGCCATGATAGTTCGACATGTAAGTATTGATTACAGATTCAAACAGACCTTTCTCAACAGAAGAATAATAAGTCACAGGGTGTGGCTTAGTCGGGTAAGGACCTTCTGCTTTAGCGATAGCCGCAAGTTTCTTCTCTAATTCAGTACGAGCAGTCTCATTCATCACTTCGATTTGGTGCGCAGAGCGGTTACCATCACGTAAAGTAGCGAATTCAGCTTTATCTAAAACAGTTTTTTGAACCGCTTCAGGGTTTATTAAAGTACCTTTACCTGCCTTAACGTCAGCTACCCATTCAGCAAATTGTGCTTCAGTCACAGAGTGAGCGCGGAAACGCATTTGTGAGAAACCATAGCCTGAATAGTTAGAAGAGAAGCCACGATAGCCTTCAGCTGGGCTAGTGCCATCTGCTAACAAATGAAGGTGAGTCTGCATACCAGCCATTGCATAAATTTGACCACTTAACGCCGGGATGAAGAAAGAGTTCATCGTGAAGTTAGAGGTTAAACGAAGGCTTACAGGAGTTTTTTCCGGGAAACGCAATTCGTTAATAGTTGCAATGTCTTGTTCTGGATAGATGAAGATCCATTTGAATTGTTCAGCAATAACTTGAACAGTTAATGGCGCTTTATCAGATTCAATCGGGCGGTATGGATCATATTTATGTGAACCAACCCACGTTAGAACCGCTAGAATACCAATAATAATCACAGGAATACCCCATACTACAATTTCAATTGCAGTTGAGTGTGCCCATGTAGGTTTATAGTCTGCATCTTTATTTGACGCGCGATATTTCCAACCAAACCATAAAGCCATCACGATTGATGGAATTACCACCAAAAGCATTAACCAAATCGCAGTCATCATCAGGTGACTTTGACCTGCTGCTACTGGACCTTTTGAGTTTAGAAGTACTAGATCACCACCGCAACCTGTTAAAAGTGCGGCCATCATTGATAAAGACAATACAGCTAAAGTCGTTTGTCTCATTTTACAACCTCGGTGAAGAGTCCCATTCCCTAATTAAATATGGGATAGCGATTAAAGTGTCTAATGTATTTGAGCTTTAATGTTTAAATTTAAACTAAAAATACTCTAATTTGTTAGACACCGCTACGTTGTAGGGCATTATGCCTTATATCTAAGAACTAAGCTATATCTAAAGATGCTTTAAATAACTGTAATAAAAACCAATTTTCTTAGTCGGAATTAATTCTAATTATAAAATTTTATTCTAAATATCAATGGTGTGAAGCACACAAGGAGATAATAATCTCCTTGTGTGCTTTCGGTAAATTATTGCTTAATTACCTTGGTTTTAGCGAGTTTGTCGTGCAGAGCTTGGCGATTTTTGTTGAAACTAAATGCCCAATCAATAATAGAGAAGAATGGAAATAAATAAAGTGTTGGTAAAATAAACAAAACACTACGTAAGCTAAATGCTCTCATTAACGAGACTTTTTCATTTGTATTGATATCTACAATTTTAATTTTAGCTAGACGTTTGCCAATACTTTGCCCATGTTTTGCAAGTAAGACAGCTTGAATTGCAAGCATGATAATAATGTATAGACCTGCAGCAATCCAAGCCTCGTTTGGAATAAGTTGGAAAAGTTGGGATTGAACTTGCAGAGCCTGTTCTGATGTTGCTGCGGTTTGCATTTTTTGCTGAATTTCAGTGAGCTCAGTAAATTGGTTTTGGCTCAAGAAAAATGATGGAATAATTGCAGCAGGAATCCATAGTAATATGTCTAAAAATTTAGCAAATGCACGTGAACCAATAGATGCAAGCTCTGGCTCTACTTTTTTAGTTACATGAATATTTTGAATGCTTGGGTTTTGATAGTTCTGTTGCGTTTGATCGAAATTAGGAACAGATGGTGTCGCTATATAACCAGCAGGTTCATAGACAAGTTTACCTTGAGTAAGTTCGCCTAAAGCTTTCCATTCAACCATGCCTTCATGCCATGCTAAATCTGTAAGAAGAATTTGTTGGCTTGCGAGCATTTGATTAACTTGTTCAACAGTATATGGACCAGCTTGTTGATTATTTCGTGCCAAATAAATCTGCATAAATTTTAAATCTCAAAAACGTGTTAAGAGTATAAATGAAAAAAGACCCTAATTAGGGTCTTTTTTTAACACAGATTCTTATGCTTGTTGAGCTTTTTCTTTTTCAGATAAGAAGAACCAAGTTTCAAGCACTGAGTCTGGGTTTAAAGAAACAGAGTCAATACCTTGTTCCATTAACCATTTTGCAAGATCAGGGTGATCTGATGGGCCTTGACCACAAATACCTACGTATTTACCTGCTTTACGACATGCTTGAATTGCCATAGAAAGAAGTACTTTCACAGCTGCATCACGCTCATCGAATAGGTGAGAAACAATACCAGAGTCACGGTCTAAACCAAGTGTTAACTGAGTTAAGTCGTTTGAACCGATAGAGAAACCATCGAAATGTTCAAGGAATTGTTCAGCCAATAATGCGTTTGTTGGAAGCTCACACATCATGATCACTTTAAGACCATTTTCGCCACGTTTTAAGCCATTAAGTGCTAATAACTCAATTACGCGTTTAGCTTCTGCAACTGTACGTACGAAAGGAATCATGATTTGGATGTTTGTAAGACCCATTTCATCACGTGCTTTTTTCAATGCACGGCATTCAAGTTCGAAGCAGTCACGGAAGTTGTCTGAAACGTAGCGGCTAGCACCACGGAAACCAAGCATTGGGTTTTCTTCTTCAGGTTCGTATAACTTACCGCCAATTAAGTTTGCATATTCGTTTGACTTAAAGTCAGACATACGAACAATAACTGGTTTATCTGCAAAAGCAGCAGCAAGCGTTGAAATACCTTCTACTAATTTCTCTACATAGAAATCGATAGGAGAAGAGTAACCTGCAGTACGTGCCATTACAGCCGCACGAGTTTCGCGAGGTAAGCTTTCAATATTAAGTAATGCTTTAGGATGCACACCAATCATACGGTTGATGATGAATTCTAAACGAGCAAGACCAATACCTGCGTTTGGAATTTGAGCAAATGAGAATGCGCGATCAGGGTTACCTACGTTCATCATCACTTTGAAAGGAAGAGGAGGCATAGATTCAACAGAGTTACGTTGAATTTCGAAGTCTAAAGCACCTTCGTAAATAAAGCCTGTATCACCTTCAGCACATGAAACTGTAACTTCTTGACCATCTGTCAAGATTTCAGTTGCATTACCACAACCTACAATTGCAGGAACGCCAAGTTCACGTGCAATAATTGCAGCATGACAAGTACGACCACCACGGTTTGTGATAATCGCAGCAGCACGTTTCATTACTGGTTCCCAATCTGGATCTGTCATGTCAGATACAAGCACGTCACCGTCTTGTACTTTGTCCATTTCTTTGATTGAAGTAACGATACGTACTTTACCAGAACCAATACGTTGACCAATTGAACGACCTTCACAAAGAACAGTACCTTTTTGTTTTAAGAGGTAGCGTTCCATTGTGCCGACATTTTCACGGCTTTTTACAGTTTCAGGACGTGCTTGAACGATGTAGATTTCACCGTCATCACCATCTTTAGCCCATTCGATGTCCATTGGAGCACCGTAATGGTTTTCGATGATTAATGCTTGTTTAGCAAGTTCTTGTAGTTCGTGGTCATTTAATGCGAATTGTTGACGTTCAGATTTTTCAACATCTACGATAGAAACCGATTTGCCTGCAGAAGCATCATCGCTATAAATCATTTTTTGATGTTTAGAACCTAGGTTGCGACGAAGAATCGCGTGTTTGCCTGCATTTAGCAATGGTTTAGAAATATAGAATTCATCAGGGTTTACAGCACCTTGAACGACCATTTCACCTAAGCCATAAGATGCAGTAATAAATACAGCATCACGGAAACCTGACTCAGTATCTAGTGTAAACATTACACCAGCTGCACCTGTTTCAGAGCGAACCATGCGTTGAATACCCGCAGACAATGCAACAACATCGTGTGCAAAGTTTTGGTGAACACGGTAAGAAATTGCGCGGTCGTTATATAACGATGCAAAAACTTCTTTAATCGCGATTAGAACGTTGTCGATGCCGCGGATGTTTAAGAAAGTTTCCTGTTGACCTGCAAAAGATGCATCAGGTAAATCTTCAGCTGTTGCAGAAGAACGTACTGCAACAGCAATATCTGGATTGCCATTCGAAAGCGCTTCAAATGCAGCACGAACTTCTTTTTCAAGTTCAGCAGTAAGAGGAGTGTCGACAATCCATTGGCGAATTTTAGCGCCTGTTTCAGCTAAAGCAATTACATCATCAACATTGAGTGCTGCAAGCTCTGCATTAATTTTAGCGTTTAGGCCACTTTGTTCGAGAAATTCACGATAGGCTTGAGCCGTTGTTGCAAAACCACCAGGAACAGATACACCAGCATTAGACAGATGACTGAT
The DNA here is from genome assembly GCF_059515885.1 of Acinetobacter sp. FY683. Lineage (NCBI taxonomy): Bacteria > Pseudomonadati > Pseudomonadota > Gammaproteobacteria > Moraxellales > Moraxellaceae > Acinetobacter > Acinetobacter sp. FY683. Next base: position 64,582 of record NZ_JCAKNA010000008.1, read on the forward strand.
CATTTCGCCTAGTGATGAGTTTTTCCCACCCACTAGCTCAACGTCATGTTTCCCTAATTTTTCTAGACCAATTACGCGCGCTTCCAAAGTTGTTACTCCACTTTTGCAGTATTAATCACTATCTTGGCATGAAATTATAACAAAGTACTTAGCAATTTGGTTGAACTAAGCTACAGTCATGTAAGATGGCTTACTATAAAGATTTAATGGCTCTAAGACAAATGTTTCGGGAGAATTTTAATGTCAGAAGTTCAACAAATTAAGCGCAGTGTTTTTTTTGTTTCAGATGGTACAGCAATTACCGCTGAAACCCTTGGCCACTCGCTATTAGCGCAGTTTCCGCATGTGAATTTTGACATACATATTATTCCTTATATTAGCTCAGAGGAGGCTGCGACTAATGTCGTAGCAGAAATTAACGAAAGAGCAAAACAAGATGGGCAAAAACCATTGGTATTTGATACCTTGGTTGATCCCTATGTTCGAGACATTATTGGTACGGCAAATGCAGTAAATCTTGATGTATTTGAGGGACTTATTAGTAAATTGTCTGATGAGCTGGGTACAGAACCTACAACTTTAGTCGGACAAACGCATGCTGTGACAGATTCTGAGTCATATAAGTCACGTATTGATGCGGTTCATTTTGCTTTAGATAATGATGATGGTGCAAGAACACGTCATTACGATAAAGCAGATCTTATTTTGATTGGTGTTTCTCGATCAGGGAAAACGCCAACATCGATTTATTTATCACTACAATTTGGTATTCGTGTAGCGAACTATCCACTCACAGAAGAAGATCTTGACGATAATCGTTTACCCGCAGTATTAAAGGAACACAAGCATAAATTGTTCGGTTTAATGATTGATGCAGACCGCTTAGTTGCGATCCGTTCTGAGCGTAAAGCGAACAGTCGTTATGCAAGTTTTAGTCAGTGCCAAATGGAACTTCGTGCTATTGAAGGTATCTATATCTCGGAAGGTATTAAGTATCTAAATGTGTCGGAAATGTCTATTGAAGAGATTTCTACACGTGTACTTCAGATGACGGGTTTAAAACGTCGTATTAGTTAAAAACTTGATTTTTTGTGATGAAAAAAAGAGCCATTTTAGGCTCTTTTTTTATTATAAATAGTGCATAAATAATCATAAAAAAATATAAAGAAAAATGTGTAATTGATTAAAAAATAGTGGTTTTTAAATAGAAGTTGTGATGATTAAATCAGGATTAAAGCTTAAACCATCAATACTTTGAATTGTATGTGTTGAAATTTTTTGAATAGGACATGTATTTAGAGTGCAATTTTCACGTTGTAACGCCGCATAATAACCATCAGATTTAAGAAAGCTTTTGGGTAAATTTGCGCTATTGGGTGTAAGTAAATGTCTTAGCCATGGGTCAATAATTTGAGATTCTAAGAAACGTAAAGATAATAAAGTCTTAATTCGATTGTTAAATAGACGACGATTTTTAATAAGTAAAGGGTGGCTAATTAAGCGGTGAATCCCTTTATCTGTTTTAGGTAAAATATATTGAGGTGTAATTTGAAATACTTTTACCTGTTGAGAAACCATGCAAATACTTTCTAAATGCGAAACAGTATGTTGATCTGTACCAATAATGGCGATATTAAGCTGATCGTAATTATGATTTGCAATATCTTTAGAACAAATCACTTGTCCTTGAAATGAATTGTAATCTTCTTTTTGATTTTCAAAGGACGATAATATTTCTCGCTGACTTTTATATGCCATGATTATTCCCCAAATAATTTTATTTTTTAAATTTTCATTTTGAGTAATATTTATACAGGTGTTTCTTAAATTCGGGAAATGTTTTTTTTGACTGATAATTATATGAAAAAACAAAGGCCTATTAAAAATAATAAGCCTTGTAGGTAAATCAATAATTATTGATTTTTTAAATGAATAAGATGATTGAAGTTTTCTAATCTTTTATCTGTGTCATAAATATCACAAGTAAAGATAAACTCATCAACATTATATTGCGATAATATTTTTTCTAGACCAGCTTTGACGGTTTGAGGGCTACCGATTTGTGCTAATGCGTAGAAATTATCGACAGACATTTTTTCAGCAACAGACCATAAGCCATCCATACTTTGTACAGGTGCTTTGAGTTTAAGGCTCTGTCCACGTAATAAACCTAATATCCGCTGATATGCACTTGTTGCTAAATAATGTGCTTCATCATCTGTTTGTGCAACAACGGTTGGAATTCCCATAGAAACATAAGGTTGGTCTAAGTATTCAGAGGGTTGGAAGTTTTCACGGTAGAGTTGTATCGCTTGACCCAACATGCGTGGGGCAAAGTGAGAGGCAAATGAATAGGGAAGACCTAAGCGTGCTGCAAGTTGTGCGCTAAATAAACTAGAACCTAAAAGCCATACAGGTACATTTGTACCTTGCCCAGGTGTAGCAACAATACGCTGATTTGGTTGAGCATCTTTAAAATAATTGAGAATTTCTAAGACATCTTGTGGGAACTGTTCTTCAGTTTCTTGGCGACCACGTCTTAAAGCGCGCATAGTCATTTGGTCTGTGCCTGGTGCGCGACCTAAACCGAGCTCAATTCGATTTGGATATAATGTTTCAAGTGTACCAAATTGTTCTGCAACTACTAATGGCGCATGGTTGGGTAGCATAATGCCACCAGAACCAACTTTTAAAGTTGTTGTATTGGCAAGAAGATATCCTAATAAAACTGCAGTAGCGGAACTCGCAATACCATCCATATTATGATGCTCTGCAAGCCAAAGACGTTCATAGCCTAGTTTTTCAGCATATTGAGCAAGTTCTAAAGCATGATGAAGGGCAAATTGAACCGATTGATCATCACGGACGGGAGCGAGTTCTAGAATAGAAAATTTAGTATCTTGCAGTGAGCGCATGATGTATTCCGAAAAATGAAACTGTTTTTATCATACGTTGTGAAAATGGTTTTGTATATCGAAAAAAAACGATATATTAATGTAGATGTAACGAAATAAAAAAAGCATCCAAAGATGCTTTTAATCTAAATCAGCGTTTATCTTTTTTATACCATCCATTATGACGACCATTATCATTGCGATATCCACGATCGTTGTATCTATAATTGTTGTATTTATAGTTGTTGTTACGACGGTCATATCGATCATCATAGCGGCGGTCTTCACTTACTTTTTTTCCTAGTACGGAACCACCAGCAGAACCCGCTGCTGCACCAATATAACCACCATTAGTACCGCCCATGCTTTTGCCTACGGTATATCCACCAACACCACCTAGAGCACCACCAATGATTGCGCCATTACGATCACGTTTATTAGAAGATACGGCTGCACCTGCGCCACCACCAATAGCAGAACCAATCATTGCACCTGTTTGTCCACCCATTTGATTACCAATAGCAGCTCCCACAAGTCCACCTAAGCCAGAGCTTACTGCAACACGAGTATCATTATTTGCTTGTACATTTGACATTGTAATTGCAGATGCAGCAATCACGCTTGCTATTAATACTGAGTTTGTTTTCATGTTCAACACCATGTGAAGAATAATTTATTTGTTGGTATTAATGTATGAAATGACTTTGGAATAATGATGAAGATAAATGAAAATATAGTGTTTAAATTGGTAAAAAATAAGTGAAATATCTACAAAATTTATCCTTAATTATTAAAAGTTTTTGCTCAAATAAAAAAAAGCACCCGAAGGTGCTAATGGAGAATTGTTGAATATTAAAATGAAAAATTAACGATATTTCTTACGGTTGTGTTTTTTCCATTTGCTATTTTTTGAACTTGAATATTGCTTGTCTTTTGAAATTTTGTTACCTAAAGCAGCACCACCTGCTGCACCAACAGCCGAACCGATATATCCGCCATTAGTACCACCCATGCTTTTACCAACGGTATAACCAGCACCGCCACCGAGAGCACCACCAATTGCAGATTCTGTACGGTTGCGTTTATCACTTGCGACAGCAGCACCACCAGCACCGCCTAAAGCTGCACCAATTATTGCCCCTGTATTGCCACCCATATTTTTACCAATTGCTGTACCCGCAACACTTCCCAATGCACTCGCTGCTGCAACACGAGTGGTGTTGTCTGCATGTGCTGTCATTGCGAACATTGATGATGTTGCAAGTGTTGCACTGAGTAAGATTGCATTAAGTTTCATGGTATCTCCGTATCTTATTAGATCTGAATAGTTATCTCGAGAGCTAATGTAGCAAAGGCTTTACATGACAATGTGGAGAGATGCTAGGACTTTTAAGCAGTTTGGTTTTTGCTTTGTAGTGGTTTGTAATTGTAAGTATAAAAATTGGAGTAAATATGAAGAATTGTGGTGAATAAAACGCCAAAACCCTTGTTTAGTCGATATTTTAACTAAAAAGCTGTTTAAATCACGCTATAAAAATACTTTTACTTCTATAAAATACTTTTAATGATCGAATCACTTGATATACAAGTTAAATATGTCATTTACATCAAAGAATCGTTAAACTAAGCGCAATTTTTATTATGCCGATCTTGTGTAAATACGAGAAAAGGCTTTTGTATTGAGATATTTTAAAAAATGAAAGAATCGTTACGTTTACGATTAGATCAGCTTTCTGACCGTCATGAAGAACTCAACGCATTACTTGCAGATCTTGAGGTTATTTCAGATAACAAGCGTTTTCGTCAATTATCACGTGAACATAGTGATTTAAGCGAAATTACAGAAGTTTGGAAAAAATACAGACAAGCTGAAGAAGACATTGTGACAGCTGAAACAATGCTATCTGATCCAGATTTCAAAGAAATGGCACAAGAAGAGATTAAAGAAAATAAAGCTTTAATTGAATCGCTTGAAGCCGATTTGAATATCTTAATGATTCCTAAAGATCCAAATGATGCAAACTCTGCTTATTTGGAAGTACGCGCGGGAACTGGTGGTGATGAAGCCGCAATTTTCTCGGGTGATTTGTACCGTATGTATAGCAAATATGCTGAATCTCAAGGTTGGCGTATAGAAATTCTTTCTGAAAATGAAGGCGAACATGGTGGTTATAAAGAAGTCATTTGTCTGATTAATGGTGAAGGCGTTTATGGTCGCTTGAAGTTTGAAAGTGGTGCACATCGTGTACAACGTGTACCTGCAACAGAATCTCAAGGTCGTGTACACACATCTGCATGTACTGTAGCTATTTTGCCTGAAATTGATGTTGATACGACGGTAGAAATTAATTCATCTGAATTACGTATTGATACTTACCGTGCTTCGGGTGCGGGTGGTCAGCATATTAACAAAACCGATTCTGCTGTTCGTATTACCCATATTCCTACAGGTACGGTGGTTGAATGTCAGGATGAGCGTTCACAGCATAAGAACAAAGCAAAAGCGATGGCATTACTCGTTTCACGTTTAGAAAATGCAAAACGTGCAGCAGCAGATGCAGCAACATCAGAAATGCGCCGTGATTTAGTAGGCTCTGGTGATCGTTCAGAACGTATTCGTACCTATAATTACCCACAAGGTCGTATGACAGATCATCGTATTAACTTAACTTTATATAAGTTAGATGCGGTGATGGAAGGTGACTTAACTGAGCTTTTAGACAGTTTACATCGTGAATATCAAGCAGATCAGCTTGCAATGCTTGCACAGCAAAATGGTGGTTAATTGAATATTGAACAGGCGTTAGCCTTACGTGGTGAACCTGAAAGCTACGAACGTCAAGAAAATTCATGGTTGCTTGAACATATCACTAAAATTGATTCTTTTGATTTGTATATGAAAAAGAGTCAAGAACTTACAGTTGAGCAAGAGCAAGCTTATGTATCAGGCTTAAAAAGAATTGCGGAAGGTGAACCCCTTGCGTATATAACAGGTTCACAACCATTTTGGACGTTGGATTTAAAAGTGACCAAAGACACTTTGGTTCCACGTCCAGATACAGAGGTACTTGTAGAAACAGTTCTTAAGTTGGATTTACCAGAAGATGCACGTGTTGCAGATCTAGGCACAGGTACAGGTGCTATTGCTTTGTCACTTGCTTCTGAACGCCCTGATTGGAAAGTGATAGCTTCTGATATTTATGTACCAACATTAGATGTTGCACAGTACAATGCAGAACAGCATGATATTGAAAATGTTGAGTTTGTATTGGGTTCATGGTTAAAACCATTTGGTCGTCAATTTTTTGATGTGATTGCATCTAATCCGCCATATATAGATGTAAATGATGTACACATGAAAGATTTAGCAACGGAGCCTGAGCGTGCTTTGGTTTCGGCTAAAAATGGTTTAGCAGATATTGAAGAGATTATTGTTCAAGCGAAAAAACACTTAACTGTAAATGGTTGGGTTGTTCTTGAACATGGTTATGACCAAGCAGATGCTGTTCAACATTTATTTAGACAAGCAGGGTATAAACAAATACGCACTGTAAAAGATTATGGTGGTAATGATCGTGTGACTTTGGCATGTTGGCCACACTAAGATATTTATTTATAAAAAAAGCGACTATAAAAGTCGCTTTTTTTATTTCCCCAACTTATTTATTACATTGGGTAGTCTTTTAAACTATCAAAAAGGTCTAATTTAGAAAAAGTATCCGTTTCTTTTGCTAGGTAATATGCCACAATTTTAGCTGTGCTTGCTAAATGCATTTCTGTTAATGCTTCACCTGCAAGTAAGGCTTGAATTTCATTTTGCTGTAAATCTAATGCTGTAGCTGTTTCTTGAGCTTGAGGTTCAGCAAAGAAATTAGCAATTAAAGATTTAAGATCATTTTCAGCGGTATTTTGAATGTTCTGATGTAGCTCACTTTCAATATAATCTGCTTTTGAAAAGAAAAAGTTACTAAAATTTTGAACAAGGTTTTGTTCAAATAGATCAATCATCTTAGACATGGGAGTACCTCTAGGGTAAGGTGATTTATAAAATCGGATTAAGCAAATGCTTTAAATTGATTGAAAAATAACCTATTTGATTGGGTGAAACAAGACTGAGCAGATGAACGTACAGTCATTAATAGATATAAAAGCAGGGAATCTGCTAATTTGTAATGACGTTGGAGTGATAGGTGTTGGGATTGTAATTACAATTGTGGCGAATTTATCCAAATTTTAATATGTAGCCTAATAATTAAGATACATTTCGACGTTTATAAAATCATTTAGACTAATCAATACTAAAACAGCAGAAATAGTTTTTAGGTAAATTTCATAGAAAGATGATTTATGCATAAATACTAATTTGAGTGGATTTAAAAAATAGAAAGCGAAAGGAATGAAATATTTGTAAAAATAGAACAAACTTTAAAGGCTTTATTTGTATCATGCTTAGTAAACTTGGTTGAGTAATTATTTTGGTAGACGCATTCGATTCAAACTTAGAACTTTCAGATGCAGAAATGCATTTATATTCACGTCAAATTTTACTTGATGGATGGGATATTGACGCGCAAGAAAGATTAAAACTTGCGAATGTTTTAATTGTTGGGTGTGGGGGTATTGGTTGTACAACAGCAGAATTGCTTGCACGTGCTGGTGTTGGGAAAATTACATTAATTGATTCAGATACGATTGAAGTCAGCAATTTACAACGCCAAATTGCGTATACAGAACAAGATGTTGGCTTTTATAAAGCTGAAATATTAGCAAAGCGTTTACAGGCAATTAATCCGTTTATTGACGTGACTGCAAAAGTAGAAAAGTTAAATGAATTTAATAGTCAGTCTTTAATTGCATCACAAGACTTGGTACTAGATGGTTGTGATAATTTTAGTACCCGTTATTTAGTTAATGAGGTTTGTCATCAATTTTTAGTACCTTTGATTAGTGCATCAGCTATTGGCTTTCAAGGTCAAATGTTCATGGTAGAAGGTGAATCTGCTTGTTATGAATGTTTATTCCCTAAAGAAGATCATGCCAATGAACATTTACGTTGTGCCGACTCGGGGGTATTAGCAACAACTCCAAATGTAATGGCGACTTTGCAAGCACATCATACTTTGCTGTATTTAGGCTTAGGCTTAACCCCATTAAAAGGAAAAATATTGCTTTGGGATGGTCTAAGTATGAAACAACGTATTGTTAATTTCGAAATAGATACGAATTGTTCAACATGTCAGGCAATATAATCCTGCAAAGGTTCAAAATTTTGCTAAACTCGGTGCAATTATTTTTTCCTAAGACATTATGAAAAAGAAAATTTGGTTAGATGGACTTAAGTCAGTTGCCCGTATGGGCGAAACTGCAGTTGTTGCTGCAAAAGCAGGTATTAAATACGCAACTGAAAAACCAAGTAATGCAAAGCTTATGCGAGAAACTTTTGAATCGTTAGGTTCAACCTATATTAAATTAGGTCAGTTTATTGCAAGTACGCCATCACTTTTTCCACGTGAATATGTAGAAGAGTTTCAGGGTTGTTTAGATCAAACGCCAAAACTCCCATTTAGCTATATTGAAAGTGTTTTAGCCTCTGAGTTTGCTGGACGTGATTTAGGTGAAATTTTTGCATCTATCGATGAAACACCATTAGCATCTGCATCTATTGCGCAAGTTCACGCAGCCAAATTGGTGAGTGGTGAAGATGTTGTTATTAAGGTGCAAAAACCTGGTGTTGAAACCATTTTATACACTGACTTAAACGTACTACATTGGTCTGCAAAGCTACTTGAAAAAGTTGTACCAAAAGTGAAATTTGCATCTTTAGCAGATATTGTTGAAGAAATTAAAAACCGTATGGTACGTGAAGTCGACTTTATTGAGGAAGCAAAAAATATTGATGATTTTGTTCAATATTTAGAGCTTACACAAAACAAAGCCGCTACAGCGCCAAAAGTGTATCACCAATATTCAACACGCCGTGTGTTGACTATGCAGCGTTTATTTGGTGTGCCATTAACAGATTTTAATGTTGTTAAAAAGGTTTCAAAAGATCCATCTCAAGTGCTTATTACAGCCATGAACACATGGTTTGGTAGTTTAATGATGTGTAATAGTTTTCATGCAGATTTACATGCAGGGAACTTGATGTTGCTTGAAGATGGTCGAGTTGGTTTTATCGATTTTGGTATTGTTGGACAACTTAAAGCTGAAGTGTGGACAGCATGTATTGCATTTATGGATGCACTACAAAAAACCGATTTTCCATTAATGGCTGAAAACATGCTTAAAATGGGAATGACAGATCGTAAAATTGATACCAAAGTTTTAGCCGATGATTTAGAGCGTTTATTTAGCGGCGTATTACTTGCAGATCCGCAGGAAATTTTGTCATCAAATCCTGCCGATTTGAATGATATTATGATGGATATGGTTGCTGTAGGTGAGCGTCACGGTATTCGCTTCCCTAGAGATTTTGCTTTGCTATTTAAACAAATGCTGTATTTCGATCGCTTTATGCGCATTCTGGCGCCATACACAGATATTTATGCAGACCAACGTTTGCAGATGGTGCAAACTATAGACCCAAATCTTTTATTAAAACATTAATAAAGATTTAATTTTAGAATAAGGTTGAGTTATGGATGCAATTATCATTGAAGGCTTAAAGGTGGATACAGTAATTGGATGTTTCAATTGGGAACGTCAAATTATTCAACCGCTCATGCTTGATTTGACCTTGCAAACAAATCTTGAACAGGCCTCAAATTCAGATGAACTTGACGACACTATGAACTATGCTGAAATTTGTGAAATTTCAGCAAAAGTGATTCAAGAAGCTCAACCAAAATTGATTGAACATGCTGCAAAATTGGTAATTAATGTATTATTTGCACAATTTTCAGCAATTGAATCAATCATCATTACGATCCGTAAGCCTGCAATTATCCCGCAAGCTAATTCTGTAGGAATTCGTCTTGAACGACACCGAAACGATTTTCGCGCTAGCATTAGCGAGTAATTTCGAACCTGAACTCAATTTTGAAAAAGCGTATAGCAAAATCCAATCTTTGGGTAATGTACAGTTTTCTGATATTTATTTAATACCATGTCGTGATGGTGTTGGTGCAGATTATTGGAATGCTGCGTGCTTAATTAAGAGTAAATATAGTGTAGATGAGATCTTATCTATTTTGAAAAAAATGGAAATTGAGTCGAATCGTGTGCGTCCATCTCATAAAATCTCTTTAGATGTCGATTTAATTGCATGGGGAATGCAGTTAAATGAGATGCAATTTAATCCTAAAAAATTACCTTTGGCATTAGATGTAAAAATTCCAATGTCAGATATTTGGGCTAGCCCATTATTTGAATCTTTAAATATTATTTATCCTAAAATTTAGGGTTGATACATCACATGAAAAGTATGGCTTACTACGTATAACCTTAATTCTAGTGTATATTTTATTCGTATTTTAGATACATTTAAATAAAAAATTTAGATAAAGGGAACGAATATGTTAAATAAAACATTAAAATTAGCTTTATTAGTTACTACTACGGTTGTTACATCTTCATCTATATTTGCTGATGACCATACATTTTCATTAGGTTATGCACAAAGTAAAATTAGTGATATCGATTTAAAGGGTGTAAATGCTCAGTATCGTTATGAGTGGAATTCACCTTTAAGCTTAGTTTCGTCTATTTCATATTTAAAAGGTGACTTATCTGAGCAAGATGGTTCAGATATATACAAAACTGATATTAAATATTTTACTTATATGATGGGGCCAGCTTATCGTTTTAATGATTATGTAAGTGTGTATGCAACTACAGGTATTTCTAATATTAAACTTAAAAGTACAGAAATTGTTGGTACTTCTAGCCCAGAAATTAAGAATAATTCTCAAACAGAATTGGCGTATGGGGCAGGTGTTATCGTTAATCCTACTCAAAACTTCGCTATAAATGTGGGATATGAAGGTACATCTTTTAAGCAGGCTGAAGAAAAGCGTTTAAAATTAAATGGTTGGAATGTTAGTTTGGGCTACCGCTTTTAATTTTAGATAAATGCTAAAAAAGGCTCAATATATTGAGCCTTTTTTATTAATGAAACATTATTAAAAGGCATGGCTTTATTGCTTTTTAGTAGAACAAAAATGTAATGATATTTTTTATAAATTGATAAATTTTCTATTTGTTTAAGGATTAAACTGTTTTTGAAATTAAAGGTTTATTCATTGTCTAAACAGTGGTAAAAATAAAAATAAAGTGTTCAGTGAAAGTAGGTACATCTTATGAAAACCACAGTAAAATATGTTGTATTAAAAAGTTTAGATTACCAATTAGGGACACCATTATTTCAAGAGGAAATTGATGCTGATGCCCTGTATTTTGATCAAATCCCTTCGGTTATTTCATTTCAAAATCATCAATTTAAAGTGAAATCTAAAGAACAAAAACGTGTGTATTTAGCTGAAGAGCAAGAAGATACTCAAACCATTATTGTAAAAGTAATTTCTCAAGTTTAAGTTTTTTATTTTTCATAAAAAAAGCTCGCAGTAGGCGAGCTTTTTTATTTTTCCAACATTAGGCTGTAACTTCTTCAGTATTACTGATTAATACGGCTGTTAATATTGGCACACCAAAACAAGGAAGCATAAGTAGAATCCAAAACTCTACAACATTATGGTCACTGATTGCTTTAATAAAGATAGTGCCTAAAACGAGTACCAAAGCTAAACAACTAGCAAATAAAACAAAGAATTTTTTTAGCATAAAATAATTCCATAAATTAATTAGGGATTTGAATACTATACGCTGAATTTTTAGTTTGTGCGAAAAATATTCATTGGAAAAATGTTTGATATACAGAATATATATCAATTTTTTTATATGAAAAAGCCAAGCGCTGAGGCTTGGCTTTTAAAATTATTTACAAGATGCATAACCTGGAGTTTCTACATTTGTTCCAAAGTGTCCAACTGGGGTACCATCAGGGAATTCATCTTTACCAGTATTAAGCCAATATGCAAACTTATTACCAGTGCCTGCTCCAGAAGTATTGCTACGGTATAGCTTTTCTTTAGGCCAGCCATAAGTGGTTGGAATACTTGTTCCATACCGGTTAAATAATTTTATATATTGGGTACTACTTGGTATGTTATCTACGCCTCCGCAATGTGCGTAAATACCTTCACTTTTAGCATTAAATAATGCCCAAGTTTCATTGTTTTCTACATGAGTCGCTTGATAGCCAGATGTTTCAGCAGCAAGCTTAGGGCGCGAGAATCTTGTTCCATCAGCTCCACTTAATTTTTCATCACTCATGTGACCCCACATTTGAGCTTTATTGTTATCTGGGCTAGTCAGAACAGTAAAGTAAACACTTTTTTCAGCGGTAACACCATTATCTGTATGTACTTTAATGATATGTTCTACACCAATACCATTGGGATCTCTAATAATGATTGGAACCTCTCCCTTGTCATTGCTTAGCACTTGCTTACCATTGGTTAAGTCGCCAGAATTACCTTGTAGTATTCCTGAATCTGTACGAATGTTTCCTTGGCGATCGCGTGCAGTAAGATTGAATGTTAATTTGGCAGATGAAACAGGCTTATCATTTTTATCCTTAGTAATAATGTACATCATAATACCGCCATCATTGACTTTAGCCTTATCTTGGTCGGTCGTTATTTCAATAGAATGTACAGTAGGTAAAAGTTCAACTTTTGTTGATAAATCTAACTGAGTTTTATTGTAAATGGGGGTAATTGTTAAAGAACCAGCATTCTCACCAAAGACTTCAGCGATATAAGCATTATCTTCATAATCGGCGTTATTTATTAAGGTTGCACCGGATACACCTGAAATTTTGAAATCTACATCGCCTTTTTCAAGAGGGTTTCTGAATTTATCACGTAATTTTACAGCGATTTGCGATTTAGTTTTATTGTCGGCAGGAATACGGGAGGGTGAAGCTTGAATAGAAGATGTTGTTAAATCTAGAGGTCCTGGTTTTAAAGTCACATCCGTTTTGTTAACTTCACTACCATCAACAACAGCTGTAATTGTTACAGTACCTGTTCTTGTACCTTTTAGCTTCGCCTTATAAATGCCATTAACTTCAACAACATCACTAATTTGTGTGTTTATTAAACCCGTAGCTGTAAAGGTTACAGTTTTGCCTTTAATCGTGTTGTTAAACTCATCTTCTAGAGTTAGTGATATTTCTGCTTCATCTTCATCATTTGCAATGATTTCTTTTGGATTTGTATCCATTGTTGAATGGTAAACAACATCACCAGCAATCATTTCAATTTTTGCAGGTTTTAAGCTTACACCTCGAATTGTAGGTGTTAGTTGCAATGTTTCTACTTGTGTTCCAGCTGTAACTGTAACTTCAAACTCACCATCTGCAATTTTTTTCCACTCACTTACTTCAGCTGAAATATCACCACGTGTTTTGGATGAAACATTAAGCTCAATTTCAGACATAGGAATGTGAATTGGATGACCTTTATAGTCTTTAACAGTTAATTTTAAAGCCTGTGAGTTTTTACCATTTGCGACAAGAGTTGTAGTAAGGGGGGTAAATTCGCTGTTGGTTTCACTTACTGCGGCTTCTGTAACTTCAATTTGTGCTGTTTGACGACCAGATGCATTACCTAGAGTATCGTAGGCAATTGCACTAATTGAGTACGTATTTGCTGGTGCGCTACGTCCATATTTGTAGTCGGGTAATTTAATAACATAATCCGAGCCTTGTTGAACAACTTCACCACCTTGAGCGATGATTTCTTTCGCATCCCACTCAATACGATCTAAACCATATTTAGTCTGAACGGATACTTCTAAAGACTTTTGTTCACCTGAAAAACCACGAACTTGTTTTGCTATATTAAGGAAAATAAGTTCTTTTTTACGATATTCGAGCACAATATTATTGTTACGCTCAACGAAATCGTAACGATTACCTGCAAGGCTACGTAATGCTGAAACAGCTTTAGGATCAATTTGTTTTGCCCATGGCACACCAAATTGATAATTCATTTGTAAGCCAATGGACGTATCTTTATTACTATCTTGACCTTGCTTATGTTCTACATTCATGGTGATGAATGGAATAGGTGTATATGACACACCCAATGTCAATGCTTGTGGATTTTCTTGACGATTATTTTTCCCAAACAATGCAACTTCATTGCCATAGTATTTTTCATACATCAATTTACCGCCTAATTGAGGGTAGGCTGGTAAATAACCTTCAGTTCGAATATCCCAACCATTGGCAGCACGTTCTTCGTAATCTTCAACTTTTTTAGAATCTTTCCAATTACTTAGACGTAAATAACCATTAGCAGAAATTTTTAGAAAATTACTCCAGTATTCACCACCAATACCTGCACGTGAATGATCATTTGACATGTCATAGTCAATGAATGTGTTTCCACCAATCATATAATTTTCATTAAATCGACGAATACCAAAACCTAAATTTGCCTGATTACGGTCATCGGTACGATGAACACTTGCTTGGGTAAATACTAAGTTCTTTTTATTTTCCCAAATTGGAAGCAATAAATCGTACTGTGAGTTTTTGAGAGAAAATTTATCATCAACATTCACTTGCGCACGTAAACGACCATATTGGCTAAACCATTTTTCTAGGCTGCTATTTACAGTTGAAGATGCAAGGTTACGTGCCATTGCAGAAGCGGCGTCACTATTTGGATTCGATTCTAATAATGAACCAATTTGTGCAGCGATATTTACAAGTTGGTTTTGATAGCCATCATTATTTAAAGATGATTGATTTTGTATTAACGGAATATTCTTTTTAAAGGTGATGCAGGAACGAAAATAATATCGCCAGCTTTTGGAGGGATACTTAGATTTAAATGTGTATTCAATGCTTGAAGAAAATCAACATCAACATTAAAACGCTGAGCAACGATGTGATAGGTTTCACCTATGTTGAGTGCATATTTCTTAGTTAGAATGGCTTTACCATGAAGTGATTTAATATTTTGTGTGTTTAAATCAGATTTTAGAATATTTTGATTTTTTAGTTGATTTGAGTCTGTTAAGGCGTATGTTGAAGTGGTTAAAAAAGGCATAGATAATGACAACGCAACTGCGTTATTTATTTATTAATAATGACTTTGTCTTGTCGAGGTTACCCCTTGATTTAGTACTTAAACAAAATTGGGCATTCATATTAAAAATTCACCTAAAAATTTGAGGTGGCAAATATTAATTAGATTAAATTTTAAGAGAAATTAATTTACATAAAAAATACACTGTTTATTTTTTGTTAAACTGTAAGTTGTTGATTTTATTTATAAGTTTACATTTGTATTTTTATTAAATGGTAAATTAACCGAACCATTATCGGTTTAATTTTATTTATAATCAGAAACTTATATAATGTGAGTGGTTTTATTGAATAACTTCTAAGATTTGTAAAGGTTATAATGAAAAATCAAAAAATACTAAGTCGTATTTATCCTGGACAACAAAACCAGACAAAAAGATTGATATTAAAACATGCTGTCCAATGTTTTGATAAATATGGGGTAGAAAGCACCTCCATGGAAATGATTTGCGAAAAAACCAAACTAAGTATAGGTGGAATTTATTATCACTTTAATACTAAAGAAGCGATTATTGCAGCGGTAGTATTAGCTGCTATTGATGATTTATTTGGTTATCGCCAACGCTATTTATTAGATGCTAAAACATTTGAAGAGTGTATTTATGCATTAGTACTTTCTTATGTTGATTGGGTAGATGAGCATCCACAATTTGCAAAAATAATGTTATCTGAAAAGTTTGATGTATATGTGGGTGAGTTTAAAGATGATTTGGTCCGTCGTAAAATTAATAATAGAAAGAAACTACTAGATTGGTTGTTACTACCAGAATTTCAACATGGTGCAAATATAGAAATTCCTATGGATCTTTATTCATCTTTTATTAATGGTGTTCCTGAACACTATTGCAAATATTGGATGTTAAAACGAGTTCCACACCCACCAAAACATTATAGGATAGAAATAGCACGCTCTGTTTGGAGGCTTATTAAAGGGTTTAAGAAGGAATAATTATCTTTTTTGTTTATGTTGATGATTGATTTGAAACCTGAAACTTTCAGGTTTTTTTATTCCTTAATATAAATCTAGTTAATGCTAAAATTGAATACAAGATATAAAGCATTCAATTTTTAATATTTTGGATGGATGAGGAATAAATACTAAATGCAATCTTTTGCAATTCATCACCGCTTAGGTGGGTTCTACTTCTTTTATTATTCTATTGTTGGCACATTCATGCCATTTTGGAGTTTGTATTTAGAAGATCAAGGTTTTGCATTTAGTGAAATAGGTTTGTTGTCGTCACTTGCGATTATTACGCGTTTTTTTGCACCATTTATTTGGGGATGGATTGCTGATAAGTCTGGAAAACGCATGTTATTGGTTAGAGTAGCAACATGGATGGAAGCATGTATTTGGTTTTTAATTTTCATTATTCCAAATAGTTTCCAATCTGTTGCTTTGCTTATGCTGATATTTAGTTTTTTTCAAAATGCCATTTTGGCACAGTTTGAAGGTGTAACATTATTTTGGTTGGCGGATCAACGCGAAAAATTATACGGAAAAGTAAGAAAGTGGGGATCTATTGGTTTTATTGTAGGGGTTTTTGGAATAGGAGCATTGCTAGAAATTATTGATATTTCTATGTTGCCAATCCTTTTGCTATGTATTTCTTTCCTTGCTTTTATTTGGTCATTTACAATTAAGGAGCCAAATAATGCACCTAAATCACAAAATAGATTAGAACCTTTACTGCCTATACTGAAAAATCCGGTGGTGTATTCATTTTTTATTATTGAATTTGTAATGCTATTTTCACAAGCACCATTTTATAGTTTCTATAGTAATTATCTTGCACATGCTGGATTTCAAACGTCAGTTATTGGTTTTTTATGGGCAGTTGGGGTTGTTGCTGAAATTATTATGTTTGCATACGCAAATGTATTTTTGACACGCTATTCATGGAGAGTTTTAGTCTCTTTTTGTCTAGCTATTACTGGATTGCGTTGGTGTGTTGTAGGGATATTTCCGAATAGCTTTGTTATGCAATTTTTAGCTCAAACAATCCATGCTTTTAGTTTTGGTTTATTTCACATGATTGCTATGCGAGTGATTTTTCAATATTTCACTATGGGACAACAGGGTCGTGGGCAAGCAATTTATAGCACGATGTGGGGACTTGGTGTAGCCTTGGGGAGCTTGTTGGCTGGACATTATTGGGGACAGTATGGTGGTTCTACTATATTTATCATCGCAGGGTTGTCGACAGTTTTTGGATTACTTTTTATCACAAAATTACCAAACCAAGTGGTGAAGGCTTAGGAAATATTAAGTCACTATCACGCAGTTTCGTCCATTCTCTTTTGCTTGATAAAGTGCTTTATCTGTAATGTTAATGAGCTCTTGCAAGCTGGTTTTGGTGGGTAAGGTGGTATGAGAAACACCTATACTTACTGTGATTTTAATAGGATTTGCTTGTTGTATATCAATATAAGTTTCCGATAATTGTAAGCGGATACGCTCAGCAATCATCAGAGCTTCTGCTTTATCTACATTTGCTAAAAGAACTACAAATTCTTCACCACCATACCTACAAAATAGGTCTTCAGCTCTTAAGTTTTCTTTAACTAAGTCTGAGAATTTTTTAAGTACAATATCACCTGCATGATGACCAAAATTATCATTTAAGTTTTTGAAATAGTCGATATCTATCATAAGAAAACACGCTTGTTTATTTTTTTTGCTTTCAAGTAATCGTGTACTTAGTCTAAGAAAACTACGACGGTTCATTGTTTCAGTTAATGTATCGTGATTTGCTAAATAGTAGACTTCTTTAAATAGTAGTTTACGATTTTGGCTGATAATACAAAGAATAAGGGTTGCTAAGCCAAGAATTGCTAAACCAATACGAATAGAGATAATTTCTGTTAAAAATGAATTGGTCGAATCATATAAGTATAAAAAAGAAACACTGTGATAGAGCGTTAAACAAACAAAGCTATTAATAATCGCAATAGTGAAAGTACTATAAACAGATGCTGCCCAAATGAGTGTTGCTAATGGATAGAGTAGTGCGCCAGGTCCAAAATAGGTGTGGGTTAATATCATTGAAAGTATAACTGCAACCAAAGGAATAGCATCAAATATATTAAAAGATGTTGTACGTCTATCTTTCAAAAACTGTTTAATTTGAACAAGTTTTGGAAAAGTAAGTACTAAAGGCAAAATAATTAGTGCATTAAAAAACTCTCCAGTCCACCAATTTGTAAAATCCACCCATGGTTGCTTGGTTGACATAAACGTATGAGGCACATACGGAATTGTATTTATTGCAAATAGAGCAGCTAAAATGGTTCCACTCATAATTGCAAAAACGTAAGGATAGATGATAAGTGCACCATCTCGAAAATATTTTAATTGCGATTGAATAAAAAGTAATATGCTTAATGTGCTTAATACGGCAACGAAATTGGTTATTGTTAGAATGAATGTAAGTGCAAGCCCATTAGATGTTATTAGGTCTGCAAGCATGTAGCCTGCAAAAGCACCCCATAAGGCACTAGATGTTCTGAACTGAGTAAAACGTAAAAGTAAGCCTAAGAATATAGGGTTTGCAGGCCAAAAAAATGCAGAGTGAGCAAGTGGTCGCGTAAAAATACCAATAAGCGCGCCTATAAAAATTGCGAAAGCAAAAATAACAAAGATATAGGAGTGTCTTTGAATTTGTTGATTGCTTAAGTGAATTAATTGAGCTTGCAAATGGATACCTCAAAAACGTGAAACTAATCAAGTTTCCATTATTATGATTTATTTACTTATATTCTCCAACGATTATATTGTTACCTGTAGAAATACAAAATTAAACTTTTTTAAATCAATATATTTGTTGGTATTTGTATTTGTAATATATCATTTTTTTTTAGATATGGTAACGTTAATAGAAATGGAATAACCCTGTATCTTTATGAAAAAAATAGCGCTATTAGTATTGGTAAGTTTATATGGTTCTACAATTTATGCTGAAAATACAAAATCTCCTGAAAAAGAACAAAATGCTCAAGTGAATAAATCTACGGTAGAAAATACTATTCGTATTCAAACCAGACCTGAAATTGTTGGACTTTGGGGGATGCAAATTGCGAAAAAAAATCAGTGCGTAGAATATTATAATTTTAAAAGTGATAGTAATGTGTTAATTAAAAGTGGTAATGAATGGTCTACGGGAGTATATGATTATGAACCTACGCCTGATCCAAGTTCCGTACTATCTGCATTAACACTTCAAATTCAATATGATAATAATGAAATTGATTGTTCTGGTATTCAAAAAGATCAAACTGGTGAAGTTACGCAATACTATGTTAAATGGCAAAATCCAAGTACAGTGAGCTTATGTAATAGTGAGAACTCTGAACAGTGTTTTGCAACATTACAACGCGTTTTGCCATAAAAAATCTTTTTAAAAATAAAAAAACCGCTAATTTTAGCGGTTTTTTAGCAATTTATTTTAAATTAGAATTAGTCTTGATGACCTTCTAATTGTTTTAATAAGTGCTTTTCTAAATAGTGGATATCCATTGCCTTTTCACAGAATTTTTTATCTTCTAAGATTAAATCTTTATGTAAAGGAATGTTGGTTTTAATGCCTGTTAGGATCATTTCATCTAGAGCTTGTTTCATACGTGCAATAGATGTTTCACGATCTTTACCATGTGCAATAAGTTTAGCAATCATCGAATCATAGTACGGAGGAATGTTATAGCCTTCGTAGATGTGCGAGTCTAAACGAATACCTGCACCACCTGGTGTATAGAAGTGTTCAATTTTACCTGGTGATGGTAAGAATGTTGTAGGATCTTCTGCATTGATACGACATTCAATGGCGTGACCTTTAACTTCAACATCTTCTTGATTGATGTTTAAGCCAAGACCGCCTGCAATACGAAGCTGTTGTTCAATAATGTCGATACCTGTAACCATTTCTGTCACAGGATGCTCAACTTGAACGCGTGTATTCATTTCAATGAAGAAGAATTCACCATCTTCAAATAAGAATTCAAATGTACCTGCACCACGGTATTGCATTAGTTCGCAAGCTTTTACACAAGCTTCCAAAATCTCTGCACGTGCTTGTTCAGGTAAATTTGGAGCAGGAGCTTCTTCGAGTACTTTTTGATGACGACGCTGTAAAGAACAGTCACGGTCATATAAATGAATCGCATGACCATTACCATCTGCTAGAACCTGAACTTCAACATGGCGTGGCTTTTGTAAGAAGCGTTCCATGTAAACAGTATCATCACTGAACCACATTTCTGCATCACGTTGAGCAGCCTGAACAGATTCAAGTAAAGTATCTACGCTTTCAACAATACGCATACCACGACCACCACCGCCAGAAGCAGCTTTCACAATCAGTGGAAAGCCAATTTCTTTTGCTTCTGCTAAAGCATTTTGCGGTGTTACTGCGTGTGCAGAACCGGGAACTGTAGGAACGCCTGCTTTACGCATTGCCATAATTGCCGAAACTTTATTACCCATAAGGCGAATATGTTCAGGACGTGGACCAATGAATGTAAAACCTGAGTTTTCTACAATTTCTGCAAATTCAGCATTTTCAGATAAGAAACCATAACCAGGGTGAATAGCATCAGCACCTGTAATTTCAGCTGCAGTAATAATCGCAGGGATATTTAAATAGCTTTCACTACTTGCACCTGGACCAATACAAACTGCTTCATCACAAAAACGAAGATGCATAAGATCTTTATCGGCATCGGAATAAATACCAACGGTTTTAATTCCTAAAGTTTTGCAAGCTCGTGTGATACGCAGAGCGATTTCACCACGGTTTGCAATTAAAACTTTTTGCAACATTATGAATCCCCGAGGTCTTAAGCGCGGTAGCGGAATAATGGTTGACCGAACTGAATCACTTCGCCATTTTTAACTAAAATTTCTTCAATCACACCACTTTGAGTTGCTTCAATTGGGTTCATGATTTTCATTGCTTCAATAATACCAAGTGTTTCACCTGCAGAAACAGTTTGACCTACTTTAACAAAAGTTGGTTCACCTGGGCTTGGTGCTGTATAGAACACACCAACCATTGGTGATGTTTCAACTGCGCCACGTGGTGATTTTTTCGCAGGTGCAGCTTCTACAGAAGCTGTTGGCATTGCTGGAACAGCTGCTGCGACAACTGGATTACGACGAGTTAATGCGATTGATTGATCGCCTTCTTTAACTTCGATCGCCTGTAAGTCAGACTCAATCATCAAATCGATGAGCTTCTTGATTTTACGGATATCCATGAGACAGTATTCCTAATTTAAGATTGTGTAGAAGATTGAATTTTTTCAATAGCAAAGTCGAGGGCAGAGGCATAACCTTTTGCACCTAAACCACAAATTACGCCAACGGCTTTATCTGATAAATATGAGTGATGTCTAAATGCTTCACGTGCATGTACATTAGATAAATGAACTTCAAGAAAAGGTATTGCTACCCCAAGTAGTGCATCTCTAAGCGCAACTGATGTATGAGTAAGTGCCGCTGGATTAATAATAATGAATTGTGTACCGTCTTGTTTTGCTTGATGGATGCGATCCACAATTGCACCTTCCCAATTACTTTGGAAAGTGTCTAAAGAAATAGAAGCTTGTTGTGCTTGGTTTGTGAGCTGTAAGTTGATATCTTCAAGAGTCAGATAGCCATAAACCTCTGGTTCACGTTTCCCTAATAAGTTTAAATTCGGTCCATGAATGACCAAAATGGTCGCACTCATTCAGCTTGCTCCAGTTATAAGTTGCAAATTTACTTTGCAAGATGTCTGCAAAGTTTGCTAATTATGGCATAAAATTCTACATTTTTTTTATAATTTCTTTTAAATGATGCAGAAGCATTGTGCCAGAACTTGGCAATATAATGTAAATTTTGCAGGTAAATGACAATGTTAAAAAATTACAAATTATTTCTTTGTTACTATTTTTTACATTGTAGGATAATTGGCGAAAATGATGAATTAAATTTATGTAGCTCAAATGTATGTAATGGGTTTAATTTAAAATTGGGTTTATAAATATATTGCATGAATTGGTGTCGATGCTGTTATTGGTTTAAATTTTTGCAAAGTTTTTTAATTTTTCCTTTATTTTTAATATAAATTCGTAATATCAATAAAATTAAATTTTTAAAAAATGGAATAATTTAATTTATAAATATCAAGTTGTTATAATTATTTCTTGGTTGGCTGTAAAGGGTTTTTAGTTTGGAGTTAAGTGTTCAGTTAGACATTTAACGTAAATATTAAGACTGGATAAAGTTGAATGTAAAATAAGCATGAATATTTGTCTGATTTTATAGAGTTATAAACTCGCATTTAGATCTCTTTTTTTTTAGGAAAAAGAACTGACGATTTATCTCAAATATTTAAGAAATTTTCAGACAAAATTTAACTCTCTAGAGATGGTAAGTTGGCAAAAGGTGAGTGTTTGTTGCATATTCTTATGCTAATAGCGACTTGAACTTAGAATAAGTAGAATTTTTTTTGATCTTATATGACATTTTACTGTTTTTCATTTTCTATATAAGATAAATAGAAAATAAATTTTGAGAAAAAACTAGAATGGATAGATCAAATCAAAAATTTCCTAAACTCGTTATATATGCTCATTGGGCTACCTTATGTTTAGTGTTTCTCGCTTATGTTACTAGTCAAAGTCCTATTCAGGATCAGTGGCTAGGGCAAATGCATGTTTTGGCTGGTAGCATTGTTTTTATATTTTTCTTTATACGTATTACTTTATATTTTTCTTTTAGAACTCAATTTCCTGATGTTCCCAAAATGCCAAAATTTCAAGATAATGCCTTTAAGTGGATGAAAATATCACTATATTTATGCTTGTTTTTTGTTCCATTTTTTGGGTGGTTCGCTTTATCAACCACACAAAGTCATTTTCATATATTGGGTGTGAATTTCCCAATGATAAAGATTATAGAAAATTACAATATTGGGCTATTACATCAAATTATCGCTAATATTTTTATTACGCTCATTGCTTTACATGCTTGTGCTGCTTTATTTCATCACTTTATATTAAAAGATAATGTACTAAAAAGTATGAAATAGAATTATTAAAAGACCAATCTGAACAATATAATGACTATATATGACATAAAAAATGGGAGCTTGAAGCTCCCATTTGTATTTTAAAAAATTAGCTATGTTTTATTTTAGCCCATTCTGTATGAAGTGTTTTCTTAAAGCTTTGTTTTTTATCTTTCTTACATTCTTGCACTACAATTGGAGTGATCTTTTCAATGCCTTGCATGTCAATGACTTGGTTTTCCATGCCTTTATTGTTCATGTTTAAGGCGATAGATACACCAATAGCAGTAGGTTGATATGTTGTATCAAGAACAAGGAAATCTTCACATGTCCATTTGTTGACTGGCTTCTTATTCGGTGCTGCATTTACAAGCATTGGAGCTAATGCAACACAAGATAAAATAATAAGTGATAGTTTTTTCATTTTAGTTTCCTTTGTTTGAACTTAGTGGTTTTGACTTAGTTTAGTGAGTGATTTGTTGTTGTTGATTTAATATACATTAATAAATATTAGATGAAATGTATAATTTTATTATAATAATGTAACCATTTTGATAAAGATTGAAATTCGATAATGTTCAATGTGGGAATGCAGTGGAAAGTTTATGGAGAAATTACGTATGTTAGTGATTAGTTAAAGGGTTTTTATAAAAAGTGTATTAGAAGTTTTATTAAAGAGAACGTAATTTTTTTAGTATTTTGCTTAAATTTCCATCTTATTATTTATTAACAAGCTGATCTTCATTGGTTGAGATTTTTGAATATTATTCAGGTTTCATGAGATGGTTAAATATTGGGGGTGGAGGTTTAAAATAAGCTTAAACCTCCCCAATGAAATTATTATCTTATGACTATATCGGCATGTTTTTTGAGCTTTTCTGCATCCATTGTATAAATTTCATCTATAAATGAAACGCCAAAACCTCCAACTGTTTTTGATTTTTCAAAAGCCAATTTACCTGCAATCGCAAAGTGGATATGTGCTGCAATAGCTGCAATACTAGGTTTAGCTACAGCGCAATATGCGGCAATGAGTGCACCGAGTGCACAGCCTGTTGCTGTAATTTTTGGCTGTAAAAATGAACCGCCATTAATTTGAATTACGGCTGGAATATCTTTTGTAATAATAAAATCTGACTCGCCAGAAATTGCAACACAGTGCGCTTGTTCTAAAAGTATATTAGCTTGTTGGTAAACATCTGCACTATTTAAGAGACTATCAACGCCTTTAGTTTGATTTTGATTGCCCGCAAGTGAGCTAATTTCAGAAGCATTGCCACGAATAACAGTTGGCTTAAATTTTATAAGCTCATCTACAGTTTTGGAGCGCCAAGCTAAGATAGCACCATAACCAACAGGGTCAAGCACCCAAGGTTTGTTATATTCTGCACAAGTTTTAGCTGTAATTTTCATTGCTTCAGTTTGTTCGGGAGTTGGCGTACCTGTATTAATGCTAATAGCACCTGAAATTTTTGCAAAACTTTCTGCTTCAAATGTATTGTCGATCATTGCAGGAGAAGCGCCTGCTGCTAAAAGAATGTTGGCAACGTAATTGGCTGCAACACTATTGGTAATGCAATGAACTAAAGGTTGCTGTACTTGTAGTTGAGTCCAAGCTTCAACGACTTGTTCTAAAATTTGGGCTTTTAATTGAGTTGAGTTATTCATAGGAGAGTTTTGCTTCATACTATTTTTGAAAAAATATCAGTTATTTGGTGAAGTAATGGTCTTGGTGTTTGCAGTTTCTACAAAATAAAGATACATAATCTTCGGCATCATAATCGACAGTGAGTTCATTTGAGCCACAGTGCATACAGCGTTTAAGCGAATAAAACTTTAAGCGAGGTTCAATTTTGTTCCATGATCGCCAAAAGGGTTGGAAAAATATTTTGTCGTCATAACCTAAAAATTTATAGAATAAAATTTCACTCATTTTACTGAGTGGAATATTGTAAGGACGCGGTAAAGTTGTTGTTTCCCATTTTTCGGTTAATGCACGTTCACGATATTGCTGTAAGGTCTTTTTCAGCAAATTGGTATTAATGAAGTTTTCATTTCTAGGTTTTAATGCATTTTGTTGATGTAAATATTCCAGCGCATTTTGAATCAAATAATAAATTTGACCAACAGCAAGTGATTCCATTAAGCGATAACAAAAGCTTTGAAAACTTTGATTACCTGCAATTTGTACACCCCAAGTTCTACAATAGAATTGCATAAATTGCACAATTTCTTGATAAAGCAAAAGATGAACAGCTTCTTTTACTTCATCTGAAGATTTAAAGGGCACGCCTAATGCTAAATTTTCATAGAACCAATTTCTTAATTGTTGGGTAATACTGAAAAGGCTAGGTTGTGAGTAGCCATCTAAGCGAACATTAATATAGTATTGCTGAGCAGTATCACTAAATTCTTTCGCTAGTAAAACATTGTCTTTAACAAGTTGTTTAATCAAATAACTTTGAAATAAGTAACTTGGGCTAATTGGTCGAAATTTGATTTGTTCCCAGTCAATAAATTCTTGATGTCCTGTGTGTTCATCAACAAGTTCATCTAAAATACTGAGTAAAAATAACTTATTTAAAAAACTTAGATTGTTTAAGTCATATTCAAAAATATCTTGGGATTTTTGTTTAATTTTTCTTTGTTCTTGTTGCATTGTTTCTTTCATCAGTTTCTTTCGATCTGATGTACAGGTGTCACAATGACAAGTTTGGCGACTATCTTGATAAACCTTGTGTAGACAGCTTATACATTCATGATAATTCACTTCTTTATCAAATTCTTCAGCTTCAATCCAATACATAGATGCACGACACAAAGGGCATTGTGTACTTTCATCAAGTTGTTTTTGGAGAATTTGAAGCATAATAATCCACATTCGTAATTGTCTTATTGAATTATACACAGAACAAGGCGAAGCTTTTCAAACTTCAGTAAAGTAATTCATTTCTCTGAGACTTTATATTTTTTATAATTTACTCTGTATTTAGTCTAGATATCGTTTAATAATCTAGGGAGAGTTAATGGGCTGTAGTGTTGATTAAAATCATATAAATTAAAAAATAGTTTATTAAATAATAGAATTCGTTTGCACTAAAATTTAGTTAATTTTTTCAGTGGTTTATGCGGTAAAAGCATAAGTATAAGTTTGAAAGGAATGTTGTGAATATAAAAAAACGGCATATAGCCGTATTTTTATTGGTTCATGAGTTTGTTACACAGGACAAGGTAAACTTTCATCCTCTTCACTGAGTTGTTTTGCTTTGAGCAAAGCCTGTACTTTTTTGGATGCTATTTTTTTGCTTCCTAAAGTGTCGAAGCTATTTAATATGGCACTTACTTCAAATTCTTTGAGTGGTATTCCTTCACATGTCATAAATAGTGCAATGACTTTATGATTGATTTTTGCAGCATCAAGTGCTTGTAAAGTCTTGATATTTTCAATACGAATAATGTGATCTTTGATAAACATATTACACCCCTGATTTTTTATTTTGCATTGTATTTTGTTGGATTACGTTTTCAGCATATAGGAATAAGCAAGAATCGTGCACAAAATGATCAATTTAAAATATTTTATATCATTATATGTTTGTATGAGTTTTTATCTAGTGCGATTTTATAGTTAAAACGCGCGGTGATTAAAAAATGAATAACAATATATATTTCAGTGTTTTTATATTGAAAAAGAGGAGCTAAGTCCCATATATAAAGGCATACGAATTGCAAAGACATTTTCTGTACGTTTGAAGTATGATCGAAATACCTCACAGGAAAGTTAGTGCTAAAACAACAGTAGGACATAATATGAATATTGCGGCAAACCCAGTGGTAGAAGCAGATCAAACTGTTTATCTAAAAGATTATCAAAAGCCAACATTCTTGGTCGATTCTATTGATTTAGATATTAAAGTCTTTGCAGATCATACACTTGTAAATACAAAATTGGTGATGCAGCGTCAAGCTGAAGGTGATTTAGTTCTTTTAGGTCGTGATCTTGAATTAAAAACTATTCTACTTAATGGTAAGAAACTTACTGAAAGTGAGTATGTACTCGATACAGAGCAACTTGCGATTAAAAATGCACCACAAAATAGCATTATTGAAACTGAAGTGGTGATTCATCCAGAAACAAACACCATGCTAGAAGGTTTATATCAAGCGGCTTCGGATTTGTTTGTTACGCAAAATGAGCCAGAAGGCTTCCGTAAAATTACTTTTTATCCTGACCGTCCAGATGTTTTATCTGTATTTACAACACGTGTTGAGGCAGATAAAAAATATCCAGTTTTACTCGCGAATGGTAACTTAATTGAAGCAGGTGAGGCGGGCGAAGATCGTCACTATACAATTTGGCAAGATCCTACTAAAAAACCAAGCTATTTATTTGCATGTGTGATTGGTGATTTAGCTGTTTTAAAAGACCGTTATACAACCTCTGAAGGTCGTGATGTTGCTTTAGAAATTTATGCTGAAGAAAAAGATATTCCTAAATGTCATATTGCGATGGAAGCTTTAAAACATTCTATGCGTTGGGATGAAGAGCATTATGGTCGTCCTTATGATTTAGACAATTACATGATTGTTGCAACAAGTGCATTTAACATGGGTGCAATGGAAAATAAAGGTTTAAACATCTTTAATACTTCATGCGTACTTGCTGATGAAGAATACACAACAGATGCTGCGATTATGCGTGTTCAATCGGTGATTGCACATGAATACTTCCATAACTGGACAGGGAATCGTATTACTTGCCGTGATTGGTTCCAATTATGTTTAAAAGAAGGTCTAACGGTTTTCCGTGATCAATCGTTCTCTGAAGATTTACAATCTGCTGCGGTACAACGTATTGATGATGTTGCTGTATTAAAAGCACATCAATTCCCTGAAGATTCAGGACCATTGTCACATCCACCACGTCCAGATCACTTTGTTGAAATTAATAATTTCTATACAGCGACTGTTTATGAAAAAGGTGCGGAAATTAACCGCATGATGGCAACTTTACTGGGTAAAGAAAAATTCCGTAAAGGTACAGATGAATATTTTAAACGTCATGATGGTCAAGCTGTAACGGTTGAAGATTGGGTTAATGCATTAACAGCGGGTTCGGGTGTTAATTTATCTGCATTCTTAGTTTGGTATAACCAACCTGGTACGCCAAAATTGGAAGCTCAGGGTGAATATAATGCGACTGCAAAAACCTATCGTTTAAGCTTTAAGCAAACTTTAAAAGCGCATGCGAAATATCCAAATTTAAAAGCGGTTCCAATTCCAGTTGCTCTTGCTTTATTTGATGCAATAACAGGTGAACAACTTGTGCTTGAGTCTGATGCATTATTTGAGAATGCAGTAAAAGATGGTGTTTACTTATTTGATCAAGCAGAAGCAAGCATTGAATTTAAAAATGTAATGACAAAACCAGTAGTGTCATTACTTCGTAATTTCTCTGCACCTGTAAATCTTGAGTTTAACTACTCAGATGAAGATTTGGCATTCTTATTACAATTTGAGACCAATGGTTTTAACCAATGGCAAGCAACACAAACTTTACTTGAACGTGTTTTATTAAATGGTCATTCATCTGATATTTATGTTCAGGCGATGAAGAAAACCTTACCTGAAGTGATTCAGAAAGATCCTTTATTGGCTTCACGTTTGTTTGATGTACCGGCAGAAGGTTATTTAGGTAGCCGTATTGATACAGATTACAATCCTGCAACTATTCAAGCTCAACGTAATACTTTATTAAAAACTTTGGCGGATGCTTTTGGTTCTTTCTGTAAAGAAGCCTATTTATCTTTAGACCCAGCAAATGAAAAAGAGTTTTCACAAGCAATGGGTGTACGTGCATTGAAAAATATTCTTTTATCTATGATTGCGCGTCAGGGTGATGAAACAGCATTTGAATTGGCAAATGAACAGTATCAGACTACGTTGAATATGTCAGAACGTTTAGGTGCTTTAAAAGTTCTCGTTTGGAATGATGCACCGCAAGCGAAAGCAACATTGGAAGATTTTTATAATCGCTTTAAAGATGAAGCTTTATCTATGGATCAATGGTTTATGGTTCAGGCAGCACATCCAAAGGCAACAGCAGAAACCATTAAAGCATTAACTACACATGCAGATTATGATTTGGCAATTCCAAACCGTATTCGTGCTGTTACAGGTGGTTTAAATGCAAATCCTGTAAATACGTGGGGTTTTGGTGTTCAGCATTTTATTGAGCTTGCGAAGTACTTAGATGAGAAAAATCCAATTGTTGGTTCTCGTTTATTACAGGTCTTATCTCGTTGGTATACGTTAGCAGAGCCTCAACGCTCTGAGGTAAAAGCTGAATTAGAAGCTTTAAAACCAGATGTAAAATCGAAAAACGTATCTGAAACATTAAATAGCATGTTAAGCGTGTAAATTTCTTCCATATATGAAAGAGGGCTAAATGACTTAGGTTGTTTAGCCCTTTTTTCATTATTTAACTAAAGTTAAATAATGTGTTATAATATTTGAACAGATAATAAAAACTTCTATTTCTCCTCTCAATTATCGACTTAACGATATTTTTTAGATGTCATCATTCTTCTGTTTATAATGTTCTGAAAAGAATTATTTTCTTATTTTTAAATTGGTGTAAATATTGAGTAATAGTAATCAATTGGTTGCGAAAGCAATTGATGGTAGTGAAATTGTAGTATCCCTAGTACCTTCAAAAAAAATGCAAAATACGCGTGAAGGATTTATTTGGGTAAATGTTGGATTAAATATTTTATTAGAATCTGGTCGTGAAATTGAGTTAAATCAAGACCGCCGTAGTTTTTATACAGCTTTAAACCAAATGTACTATCTACCATATCGCGTATAATTCGTTCATATTTAAAAAAGCCCGTAGATACGGGCTTTTTTTGTATTTAATGAATTAAACTTTCACAACTAAAACGGGTACAGGTGAGTTTGTGAGCACGTTTTGTGCAACGCTACCCAATATGAGTTTTTTGAAACCTGTATGGCCGTGAGATCCCATAATAATTAAATCTGCATTAACTTCATCTGCTACAGCAATAATACCGTCTGAAGGTGCTACGCCGTGAATGACTTTTGAGTTGATTTTAATGTTATCACGTTCAAAGTTTAGAGATAAATCTTTCAAGCGATTGCGAGCATTTTGTTCTGCGTGCATAAAGTAATCTGTTACCGCAGGTGCTACTTTATAGAAATCGACACCAACAAATGGATCGACAGCAATGACACACATTAGAGTAACTTCTGCATTTAGGTCTTTAGCAAGTGCTAAGGCATGTTCAGCAGCAGCATAAGAGATAGGAGATTCATCTACTGGAACGAGTATATGTTTATATATTGTCATCATTTTTCCTAAAGAAGTTGTCTATTAGTGGATTTATATTTGAAAGAGGAATTTAAAAAATATATCTATGTAGAAATAAACGAAGCCCACATAATATGAGCTTCATTATAAGTTTTATTGTTTGACCACAAGTACAGGAATTTCAGTTGTATTTAGAACATCTTGAGCAAAGCTGCCTAAAATAAGCTTTTTAAAGCCTTTTCGACCATGTGAACCTATAACAATTAAATCTACATTTGCATCTTTGGCAGCAACGGAAATACCTTCCGCACTTACTGTTCCTTTTACTACTTTAACATCAGCTTGTACGCCTTCAGCAGTTGAAAATTCATGTGCTTCTTTTAGTGCTGCTTCTGCATTGTTATAAGCTTGTACAAAGTATTCTTTCATTGCTGCTGAAGAATAATAAAAATCTGTATCTGTAAAAGGGTCTTCAGCAACAAGGCTGATTAAGCTAAGTTTACTATTGAATGCTTTTGCTATTTGAGCTGCTTTTTTGACTGCTGAAAATGAAATTTGTGAACCATCTACAGGAACTAAAATATGGTTATATGACATAAAAAATGCTCCAAAGTTATCGTTATTGACCCTACTTATTTATTGATAACACATTGCTAGTGATGGTTCAAACCTTATAATGTGATCGTGAAAAAATAATAAATTTTAATCAAAATTATGTTATTTATTTGGCAGAATATTCATATAAAATTGGTCGGTTTTTGTTTATATTTTGTCTGGTTTGATATGTTTTTATAGGGAAATATTTAAAACTAAATTAAACTCAATTTATTATTTTTTATATATGAATGAAAGGGCTAGCGGTGCAATTAAAGTTTGTTTTGCTGAGTTTAGTTTTATCTTTAGCTATTAGTGGGTGTCAAAATACGCAAAATAATAGCAAAATTATTGCAGGTGCATTTAATGCATCTACAAATATTCAAAAGAAATTTATTGAACGCCATGCTCCTGAAAATATTATCGTGACACATAATATTGAATATATGGAAAATCCAAAGTTACATTTTGATTTATATCAACCTGAAAATATTGCCGAATTAGGTAAAAGACCCGTTGTAGTTTGGATTCATGGTGGTGGGTGGATTTCAGGCTCAAAAGAACATGCGAGTGGTTATTTTAAACGACTTGCAGAGCAAGGCTATAATGTTGTTTCTGTAGAATATCAATTTGCACCAACGGAAATTTATCCTCAACAATTACAACAAATTGATCAAGCTTTAGCATTTATAACAGAGCATGCAAATAAGTATCACATAGATGCTAACAAAATTTATTTAGCAGGTGATTCTGCAGGTGCAAATATGGCAAGTCATTATGCTGCACTTGTTGCAAATGCTCAGTTTGCCCAAACTTCAGATTTATATCCCCAAATATCAACTTCTCAATTAAAAGGTTTAATTTTGCATTGTGGTATTTACGACTTAGAAAGTTTTGTTAAAAACAGTGCCAAGGAAATGAAACTATTTGAATGGGGGATTTTAAATCTTGTTCAGGCATATACTGGCGGTAAAAAAGATGATGCTAACTTTTTGGCAAGTATTTCTCCAAGTCAGCATTTAACTGAAAATTATCCACCTGTATTTATTAGTGGGGGTAATAAAGATTTTTTAACGGAAAGTCAGTCTATTCCATTTGTTCTTTCGTTAAAGGAAAAGAATATTCCTGTTACAGAAATTTTTTATCCAAATTCTAGAGAATTACTTGTGCATGAATATCAATTTATGATGAGTAAAAAAGCAAGCCAAGAAACTTTTGTTAAAACCATTCAGTTTTTAGATAAAAATTCTGATTAAATTTATTTAAATATAAAGATTGCATCTAATTTTATAAATCTATAACATACCTACCGGTCGGTATGTTTATATTTTTGAGGTTTATATGAGTCCTGTAATGTTTGCTTATGCTTTACTGGCATGCGCAATTATCACAGAAGTAATGGGTTCAGCATTTTTGGTAAAGTCGGAAGGTTTTACTAAGCTTATGCCATCTTTGGCAGTTATTGTTCTGTTTAGTGCAGCATTTTATATGCTATCGCACGTTATTAAGGTAATTCCGTTAGGGATTGCTTATGCAATATGGGCTGGAGTTGGTATTATTCTCACAGCAATAGTGGGTTACTTTGTTTTTAAACAAAGCCTAGATATTGCTGCACTTATAGGTATTGGCTTAATTGTGTCAGGGGTTGTTGTTATTAATATGTTTTCAACATCTGCGGGGCACTAATAGGAATATGAATGGAAAATCCACATCAACGTAAAAAAGAACCAGAAATTGTACGTAAAAAAATTTTAGAAACAGCAATTATACTTGCTGCGAAAAAGGGTGTTACGGGCATTTCAATACAGGGTATTGCAGATCTGGTGGGTATTACTAAAGGTGGGGTTTTTCATCATTTTTCAAATAAACAAATATTGTTAGATGCAATGCTTGTAGAAATATTTCAAAGACTTAATGATGTTTTTGATTCATATATGAATAATGATTCTGAGCAATATGGTCGATTTACTCGTGCATATATTGATATTACATTAAGTAAAGATGTCGAGGGTATGGGAAACTTATGGGATGCCATATCGATGACCATGCTCACAGATCATACGTTCAATGAACATTGGATTCGTTGGTTGGATGCAAGTTTACATAAGCATCAGCAAACTGATCGTGATTTAGATTTATCAATATTACGTTATGCTGCAGATGGATTGTGGTTAACATCTTTTACCAAGGTTGAGAAGCAAGAAGAAGCTGCAAAATTAAAGGCAGAACTTATACGTCGCACTCACCCTAAATAGCCTAAGCAAATTAATGTATTATGAAAAAAGCAAACCTCGGTTTGCTTTTTCTGTTTTTAAATTTAGTTAGACTTTTTTATTTTCAATTTTAGAATCATAGAAACCACTAAACCAAAAATTAGCCCCCAAAATGCAGATCCAATACCAAAAAAGTTTACTCCTGATGCACTAAATAAGAAGGTAAGTAATACAGCTTCACGTTCTGATACATCTTGAAAGGCAATTGCAATGTTATGACCAATCGTACCAAAGAGTGCGATACCAGCTAAGGCAGTAATAAATACAAGTGGAAAAGCCAGTAAAAAGCTGGTTAATGTTGCAGCAAATAAACCCATCAGAATATAGAATAAACCACAGCTCATACCTGCGATATAACGCTTTTTAGGATCTGGATGCACTTGATCATCTAAGCTAATTGCAGCACTAATTGCAGCAATATTCACACTAAAACAGCCAAATGGTGCAAGTAAGGTATGCATTAAACCTGTAAAACCAATTAGTGGTTTTACATTGGGTTCATAACCATAACTACGAATCATCGCGAGACCGGGTAAATACTGAGAAGCCATATTGATAACAAATAAGGGCAAAGCAATACCTAAAATAGCGGCAATAGAAAAATCAGGTTTCATCCAAACAGGACGAGCCAATGACCATTGAATATTTGGCGTGGCAAAAGTCAGGAACATTGGACAAAGTACAACACCCGCAATTACTGTAATGACAATGCTATATCGAGTAAAAATGCGTTTTGAAATGATGTAAACAGCGAGTAATGAAAGAATGAATCCCCATTCGTATTGCATCGTTGCGAATATATCAATACCAAATTTTAATAGAACGCCCGCAAGCATAGCGCTTGTTAAACTTTGTGGAATATATTCGAGTGCTTTATTGAAAACGCCTAAAAACCCTAAGACTGCAGTAAGTAAACCACAAACTAAAAATGCACCAATGGCTTGATTTAATGAGTAGCCACTACCCGATGCTAAAATGAGTGCTAATCCTGCTGTAGACCACGAGGTTGCTACAGGGTATTTATATTTCCATGAAAGAAATAAGCCACTAATACCAATACCTAAGCCAAGTGCCCAAAACCATGATGTAATTTGAGATGTATTTGCACCTAGATGCTGAGCCGCTTGTATAACAAGTACAGATGAAACACTAATACCAACAAGGAAAGTAATAAAACCTGCAAAAACAGCAGGTATGGAAAAATCTTGGATGAGCTTTTGCATGAGTCCTTGCAACATTATTATTAATGGATAATTCGTGCAGTTATCATACGCCTTTCAATATTTTTATACAGCACATGTTCCAACAAAGTGTATAAAAAGAAGTGAGTTATAATGTGGATGTTGCTAGTTTTAAGCCAAATCCGCAAAATAGAATACCAACACTTGCGACGCAAATTGCCGTTAGTTTTAATCTATTTGAAAAATAAGAGGCGAGTTTCGCACCTGAAAAAATAAGCACGGTTAAATAACTCATACTGATAATTTGCAAAATAATTGCAAGTGCTGTGAACGTGATCGCAGGATATGAGTAAGCAGGATCAACAAATTGCACAAAAAAAGATAAGTAAAATAAAATAGCCTTAGGATTTAAAATACTAATAGTAAGTGCTGTACTAAATGGCTTAACTTGTTCTAATGATTGTTTTTTTTCTATTTTTTCTGGAGTATGTACTGCATTGAAAGTGTGGTATGCGGCAATCAGCAACTTAATTCCCAAGTAACTCAAATAAGCAGCACCAACAACTTTGAGTAAAATAAATAACCATGGGAAAGCATGTAGTAAAGATGCAGCGCCTAATGCAGTTAATATGATTAAAATCATATCGCCAGTATAAACACCTAAAGCTCCTTTGTAGCCAGCTTTAATCCCAAATCGAGATGCAATAGACATGACAAATAATGAGTTTGGACCTGGTAGTATCACAATTAAAATAGTGCCAATAATATAGGTGGTTAAGTCTGTGATACCAAACACGTGAATACACTCGAATAAGAAGCCGATGTGAGTATATCAACATCGGCTTAACAAAAAGATGGGAAATAGAACCTTAAGCTTTAATTTCAGCATCGATACCAAAAGATTGGCGTAATAAAGTACTTAATTGTTCACGAGCTTTAATAAATCCATCAATACCGCTTTGTAATAACTGAGAAGACATCAAATCTTGTTCTACAGCTTGTTTAAAGTCCGCTTCATTAAATGAAACAACATCATGCTGACAATGTGCATGAGCATGATTTTCAAAGAGTTGAGCTTCTACAATACGAGTATCATTTTCAAGTTCAGCAAGTAAATTTGGTGCAACAGTAAGTAAATCACAGCCTGCTAAACCAAGTACTTGATCGATACTACGGAAGCTTGCACCCATAATTTCAGTTTTAATATCGTGTTGTTTGTAAAAGTGATAGATTTGTTTTACAGATAATACGCCGGGATCTTTATCAATCGAGTAAGCATCTACATTTTCAGCCTTTTTATACCAATCTAAAATACGACCAACAAAAGGTGAAATAAGGGTAACTTTGGCATCAGCACATGCTTGAGCTTGGTGTAAACCAAATAGCAGGGTTAGGTTACAGTGAATACCTTCTGATTCAAGAATACGGGCAGCTTGAATACCTTCCCATGTAGAAGCAATTTTAATTAAAATGCGGTTTTGGTTTACGCCATATTTTTTGTATAGTGCTAATAAATCTTTTGCTTTTGCTACAGTTGCTTCTGTGTCATAAGATAAAGCCGCATCGACTTCTGTAGATACACGACCATCAATCAGTTTTAAAATTTCTACACCAAATTTTACCGTTAAAATATCAATAGTGCGTTCAATCAACTCGTCATTTTCATAATTTTCATTTTTAGCTTGAGTAAATGCACTTTGAATGAGTTCAATATTCTCTTTTTGATTTGCTGCAGCCGTAATTAATGATGGATTAGTTGTAGCATCTAATGGGCGAAACTTTTCAATTGCGGTTAAGTCGCTGCTATCGGCAACAATAGTGGTTAGGTTTTTTAATTGGTTTAAGGCTGTAAGTGTCATTAGTATCTATTCTTTAAAGTTGTTTACCCATCATTTATTTATAACACAAACTTTGTATTGGAAAAGTCTCTTCAATCGTTTTGTGAAGCTAAATTCTAAAATTTTCTTTCATTTCTTATGTGATTAATCAAAAAACGAGCAGCAGCACCTAACTGGCTTTCTCGATTCCAAACTAAATCTACAAAATATTCAAATTTTGGAGTGAAATCTGAAAAGTTGAGAATTTTTAATTGATGTTTGAGTTCAGGGTTTTCATTAAACATTTCAAGGGGTAAAACACCCCAAGCTAAATTTTGTAAAATAATAGAACACGCAGAGTGATGATTATCTGTACGCCAATATGACTTTGAATACAATAACTCAGGCTTAATGTTTTTATCTCTACTAGCGACCACAATTTGACGACTTTGTAATATTTGTTCGAAGCTTACATGCTCAAATTTAGCAAGTTCAAAGTTTTTAGATGATACAGGAACTAATATTTCACGTTTTAGTTCTACAAATTGTTCATTGCCTTCTAATTGTTCACGCTCAAACATTAGGGCAAGTTGTGCTGTGCCATTGAGTAGCATTTTTTGTGCATCTTCTTGAGGAGCACTGAAAATATTGATTTGTAATTGTGGGAATTTTGTTTCAATTATTGAAATATAGTCTGTCCAGTTTGTGTGTAAAAGTTCAGAAACCACCACAATATTTAGAGAAGACTCTAAACCTGTACTGAGTGCGAAAGCATGTTGTTTCCATTGTTTCATTTCAACAAGCAGTTGATTTGTTTTTTCAAAGAGAACCATTGCTTCTTCTGTTGGAATTGGCTCACGACCAACTCTTTGAAAAAGCTGTAAATTTAAATCTATCTCCAAATTTGAAATAGACATACTTACCGCAGATGGAACTTTTCCTAATTTTCGTGCAGCAGCAGAAAATGAACCTGTTTCGATGACAGTTTTAAAAATGAGGAGCTGATCTTGATTGATATTCATAATTATAAAATTTAATCTTTCAAAATATTTGATAGATTCTAACTCGATCATTCAACAATATGGAATAAAATTCACTCATCTTCAATAAATAATTTTAGAGAGAATTAAAATGTTGATTTCCAAAAGAAGGATTATTCATGCTTTAAGCTATGAAATTATCCTGTTGGTAATCATTGCTGTTGCTTTGAGTTTTATTTTCCATATGCCCTTAGAAGTTACAGGATCATTGGGTATTGCCATGGCGGTTACCTCTGTTATTTGGAATATGATTTTTAACCATTTTTTTGAAAAGTTTGAAGCAAAACGTAAATTAAAAAGAACAATTGGTGTTCGTATTTTACATGCGATTGGATTTGAAGGTGGCTTAATGCTTGCGACCATTCCTATGGTTGCTTATGCAATGGAGATGACAATTTGGCAGGCAATTGTGCTCGATTTTAGTTTAACCATGTGTATTTTGGTTTATACCTTTATATTCCAATGGTTCTACGACCATATTGAAGCACGTTTAGGTTATGGCGTCGTTCATTCTTAAATGTAAAAATAAAAGGGAGCTATTGAGCTCCCTTTTTTATATTAACGATATTTCCGCATATTCAGTGCATATACAAAATGAAGCGTGAAAAACAAAATAAGTACATATAGAAAACTTGAGGCAAAAACACTGCTATATGGGTGTGAAAAATACATTAAATAGGTGAAGAAATACCCCTTGGAATTTTGAGGAGGTAGAGTGTCTGAAATAAGAAACCAGTTTATGCAAAAGAAAAATAGAATAAAGGCGAAAAAAACCAAACCTAGAAAACCAAAAAATGATTGCTGTTGTGTGGTTAATTTAAGATAGTTTAGTCTAAGTTGCCTTTTGTATGTGCGATCTGGCTTGAGTCTAAAGTAATTGAAAAAAATGAAGAGCATGACGGAGTAAGAACAAATAGCAAAAAAATCGTTAATAAATTTATGCTTGCTAGAAATAGTAGAGTTCACCGTTGTTGGAAAAATTCCATGAAATTGAAAATCGAAACTGACAACAATAAGGCAGATAATAACGGGAATAAGATAGAAATAATAATAGGGGGCAACTGCATTTATATAGAAGAAAAAAGGTTGGAGATTCTTCATAATTGTAGTGTCTTATTCATGTTTTAAGGAATATATCTTACTTTTATTGAAATGTTAATGCATGATTTTACTTCATTTTTAAATTAAAAAAGCACCTCAAAAGAGGTGCTTTTTATTCAATAGTTCATTATTTTTCAATAATGGCAGTTACACCTTGACCACCCGCAGCACAGATCGAAACGAGTACACGACCTGAACCTTTTTGGTTTAGAAGTTTTGCAGCAGTGGCAATAATACGACCACCCGTTGCAGCAAATGGATGACCTGCAGCTAAAGATGAACCTTTTACATTCAGCTTGCTACGATCAATTGAGCCCAATGGTGCTTCTAAACCTAAGCGCTCTTTACAAAATTTTGGATCTTCCCAAGCTTTTAATGTAGAAAGCACTTGAGATGCAAATGCTTCATGAATTTCGTAATAGTCAAAATCTTGAAGTGTAAGACCTGCACGCTCAAGCATACGTGGAACTGCATAAGCAGGTGCCATCAATAAGCCTTCTTTTTTGTTTACGAAATCTACAGCAGCTGTTTCAGTAAATGTTAAGTAAGCGAGTACTTCATGACCATTTGCTTTAGCCCATTCTTCAGATGCTAAAAGCACACAAGATGCACCATCTGTAAGTGGTGTAGAGTTACCTGCAGTCATGGTGCGTGCATCGCCTTTACCAAAAGCAGGGCGTAATTTAGCAAGTTTTTCTACAGTAGAATCTGCACGTAAGTTATTGTCACGTTCTAGACCTAAAAATGGAGTGATTAAATCGTTGAAGAAACCTTCTTCATACGCAGCCGCCATTTTTTGGTGTGAAGAGGCAGCGAGTTCATCTTGCGCTTCACGTGAAATACCCCATTCAAGCGTTGTAAGTGCTTGATGATCACCCATAGAAAGACCCGTGCGAGGTTCACCATTTTTAGGTGCTTCCATTAAGTCTTTAAAGTTAATTTTCGTTAATGCTTTTAAACGATCTTTTGCAGTCTTAGCAACATTAAGCTCAAGTAATGCTTTACGTAAGCCATCACCTAAAGCAATTGGAGCATCAGATGTGGTATCAACACCACCTGCAATACCTACTTCAATTTGACCAAGCGCAATTTTATTTGCAACTTGGAATGCTGCTTGTAAGCCAGTACCACATGCTTGTTGTAAATCATAAGCTGGTGTTTCAGGAGCAAGAGCGGTATCTAAAACACATTCACGTGTCATGTTAAAGTCACGGCTATGTTTAAGAACAGCACCTGCAACTACTTCGCCTAAACGTTGACCTTGAAGGTTATAACGTTCAATTAAGCCATTTAACGCAGCAGTAAACATGTCAGAGTTAGATGCTTTGAAATATGCGCCATTTGAGCGAGCGAAAGGGATACGGTTACCGCCAATAATAGCGACACGGCGAATAGTGTTTTGACTCATGGATTGACCTTGTTGTTTCGGTTTTACTTGGTTTATAGATGTCGATTTTACTGGTGTTGCTTTTACAGTTTTGGTTGCAGATGTAGGTGATTTTGCACGAGATGTTGTCGTGGCTTTAGGTGCTGCTTTGGCACGTGTCGATGTAGATGTTGTAGAAGTACGTGATTTTGTTGTTGATCGAGTTGTACTCTTTGATGTATTTGACACAGGTTTTGTCGCAGAATCTTCGACTGCTGGCGTTTCTTGAGTTGTTTTACTCATAAGGCTTTCCCAAGCATGTTGATCATCAATTTATAGTGTACATTATCATAATAGAAAAAAAGCTCAATTGACTAAAATGACGCTGTGGTATGCATTCAGGTCAAGACATATAGACTTTAACTCAAGTATTATTCAAGAGAAACTGATGGATCTGTTGAAATATAAGTATTTGACATCACATTGAAGTTAAAAGATGACATCCAAATCCATCAAAAATTAATTTGCATGAGAGATAATAAACATGACTGACCAATATCAAGCATTCGCAAAATCTACCATTGGTAAACTTGTCATTAAAAACCTAGGCTTACCATCGCCAACTTTTTTAGATCGTTTTGTATCAGCAACGCCTGTTGTTCAGGGTGCGGTTTTATTGGGTGCAGCATCTTCAAGTAGTTTGTCAGGTTCGATTGCTCAAGTATTGGCAAATGTTCATGCAAATGCTTATGCAGGCAATAATGCAGAACTTCAGCAAGCTGCGGCTAAAGTGGGTTTAAATTTAAATGCTT
Source organism: Acinetobacter sp. FY683 (assembly GCF_059515885.1). Classification (NCBI taxonomy): domain Bacteria; kingdom Pseudomonadati; phylum Pseudomonadota; class Gammaproteobacteria; order Moraxellales; family Moraxellaceae; genus Acinetobacter; species Acinetobacter sp. FY683. The sequence continues at coordinate 105,198 of NZ_JCAKNA010000008.1, forward strand.
TCAATGAAGGCGATAAAGAATCTAAATTTAAGGTTGTTATTTTTGATGCATCAGGTATCGAAAATTCTGAACAATTACATGAACTTTATGCATTCTTTAAGCCAATTGCACGCCAAGTTCAATCTTCTGGTCGTGTTGTCGTTGTTGGTATTACCCCTGAATCTGCAAAAACAGTAAAACAAGCCATTGCACAGCGTGCACTTGAAGGTTTTGTAAAATCTGTTGCTAAAGAATTTAAGAAAGGTATTGCAGCAAACTTAGTTTATGTCGATCCAACGGCAAAAGATAACTTAGAGTCGGCTTTACGTTTTGTTATTTCACCACGTTCTGCTTATGTTTCAGGTCAAGTGATTCGTGTTTCTAAAGCGAAACAAGTCGATATCGACTGGACAAAACCACTTGCTGGTAAAACAGCTGTTGTAACAGGTGCTAGTCGTGGTATTGGTGAGGCCATTGCACATGTACTTTCACGTGATGGTGCACATGTTATTTGTTTAGATGTACCACAACAACAAGCAGACTTAGATCGTGTTTCGGCTGAAATTGGTGGTTCTGCATTGGCTATTGATATTACGGCTATTGATGCAGGTGAAAAAATTAAAGCTGTTGCTGCGGAGCATGGTGGTTTAGATATCATTGTTCACAATGCAGGTATTACACGTGACAAAACTTTGGCAAATATGAAGCCTGAGCTTTGGGATTTAGTGATTAATATTAACTTGTCTGCAATTGAACGAGTAAATGATTATTTACTTGGTAATGGCGGTATTAATGAAAATGGCCGTATTGTTTGCGTATCTTCAATTTCAGGTATTGCAGGTAACTTAGGTCAAACGAATTATGCAGCATCTAAAGCTGGTGTAATTGGTGTTGTTAAATTTACCGCACCATTATTGAAAAATGGTGTGACTATTAATGCAGTTGCACCAGGTTTCATTGAAACGCAAATGACAGCGGCAATCCCATTTGCTATTCGTGAAGCGGGTCGTCGTATGAACTCAATGAGCCAAGGTGGTTTACCTGTAGATGTTGCAGAAACGATAGCAATGTTTGCTTCAACAGCATCATCTGGTCTAAACGGTAACGTTGTACGTGTTTGTGGTCAAAGCTTATTAGGCGCTTAATGTCACCTAAAAAGCTCCCTCTCTTTTAAGGAAAGGGCTAGGGAAAGGTAACTAGTTATGATGATCCTTACCCCAGCCATTTCCCAAAGGGAGATGGAGCTTTTTTATAATCTGTAATAATAAAATTCCAAAGGTTTAGTATGAATATTCGCCATTTTAGTCAACTGCCAAAACCTTACACGGCATACCCAAAAGTAATTCAGGGTTTAATTTTTAAAAAGCCAAAAGGGGAAAAGGTTCTACCACAAGTTGAATATGTGGTGGATTCATTCAAGGTCGATCCAAAACATTTAAAAGCGTATAACGAAGTTACTGGCTTTAAAAATAATGGATATATTCCTGCAATTTATTTAGCGGTGTTATCACAAAGCCTACAAATGCACATGATGACCAAAGAGGCATTTCCATTTGCAGTACTTGGTTTGGTGCATATTCGCAACCAAGTAAAGCAGTTACGTAAAGTAGGTGTGAACGAAAAATTGACGCTTTCTTGTAAATTTGGTGAGCTTCAACCTCACGATAAAGGCATGCAGTTTGACTTTATTACCACTGTGAAAGTGGGGAATGAAACTGTAGTAGAGGCTTTAACGACTTATCTTGCTCGTCAAAAAGTAGATAAAAAAGTAGGAGCGAAAGATACAGCGGTAAAAGCACCAGATTATCAAGTTGTTGAAGAATGGGTTGTATCTGAAAATACAGGTCGTCGTTATGCTTTAACTTCAGGTGATTTTAATTTAATTCACATTCATGCCATTACAGCGAAAGCCTTTGGTTTTAAACAAGCCATTGCCCATGGAATGTGGAGTAAGGCGCAAGTACTTAGTCATTTAACTTTGCCCGATGCCTATGAAGTTGATGTCGATTTTAAATTGCCAATGTACTTGCCATCAACAGTTGAATTTATGACTGCACCGTCTGGAAAAGACATTAACTTTTTGATTAGAAATAGTAAAAATAAGAAACCACATGTAGCGGGAATATTAAAAGCCGTTTAAGCTAGAAGCCTAAATCATCTGATTTAGGCTTTTTTTCTGTCTAATGCAAAGGATTGTATAGATGAAACGTATTCCAGAATATCTCTTCGCTAAAAGAAGAAACTATAAGGGCGATGTCGATGCGCGATTTATAGATTTAGCGAAACAATTTAGCCAAATGCAGGATGCACGAACAGATTTTGGTGGCGCTGCTTTGGTGGTGTATTTCCAAGGTGAAAAAGTTGTTGATATTTATACAGGGAAAAAATCATTCACTGAAGATTGGCAGCACGACTCCATGTCTGTGTGTTATTCCACAGGTAAAGGCGTACTTTCAACACTTGCTCATATTTTAGTTAGTGAGGGTTTGCTCGACTACGATACGCCTGTTGCACATTATTGGCCTGAATTTGCTCAAAATAATAAAGATAAAATTACCTTACGTCATATGCTAAGTCATCAGAGTGGCTTGTTTGATATTCGTTCTAATATCGAGCATGCAACAGATATGGCAAATTGGGAGAAAATGCTAAAAGTTATGGAGCAAGCAACTCCAAGATTTCAAGCGGGTACAGATGCAGCATATCAACCTTTTACTTTTGGTTGGCAAGTGGGTGGTGTGTTAGAAAAAGCCTCTGGTAAAAAATTAAATGAATTAATGCAAATTTATTTAATAGAGCCTCTTAAGCTTGATGGGGCATTTTATGGCGTTCCTGAAGATGAAATTGATCGAGTTGCTCGACCTTTAGTTGCTCAAAATCATGAGTTAAAACCGATGTTTCCCAATCCTAAAAAAATTAAACGTAAAAAAACCAAAATGGATCGTTTAATGGAATTTAGTGGGCATAATCTTCAAGATTTTCAAGATGCGATGATTCCTCGGGGTATGGGGCAATTCACTATGTTTAATGAACAAGCGATGCGCTCAATTATTCCTGCTGCCAATGGTGTATTTACCGCAGATAGCTTGGCAAAAATTTATGCCATGTTGGCGAATCGGGGAAATTGGGAAGGCAAACAATATATTCAAGACCAAGTATTTCAAGAGCTGTCAACGATTCAATATATTAAGCGTGATAGAGTCATGCCTATTCCTATGTATTGGCGTTTGGGGTATCACCGTTTACTTACACTAGGTAAAAAAGCTCCACAAGGTTTTGGACATATTGGCTTTAATGGCTCTGGTGCTTGGTGTGATGTCGATCGACAACTCAGTTTTGCATATATTCATAACTTTCAAACAGGTTCAATTACAGGCGACTACCGTTTATGGGGATTAACGCAAGAAGCTTTACGTTGTGCAGATGCCGAAATTCATGGGTTTAAAGGCTGGTTCTAGGAGAGATGAATTTTTAGCATCTAATGAGCTTTTTAATGCAGTGTGTTATCTTATAGCGATTGTGTTGTTTTACTTTTGTTATATGAAAAATCGCGTTCTTATTCCTTTATTTGCATCTACTGTACTACTGGGTTGTCAGGAGTCAAATCAAACGAATACTCAAGTTGATGATGTAAAAGATGGGTGGGTAGAAAAGAAAGTTATTCCACTGTGGGTAGGAAACTATCAGGGGACTACACCGTGTATGACATGTTCTTCTAGATGTGAAGATTGCTCTGGCATGGCGGTAGATGTTGAACTTAAAGACAATATGACTTATGTCCTACGCCGTGAAAGTTTAAATGAAAATGATCACGGTGGAATTGAAACACTTGAAGGCAAAATTCTATTTAAGAATCCTGAACAAACACAATTAGAATTATTAAATGTTAAAACACGCAATCAATTGTTTGTAGATTTGGAAAACCATGTCTTGGAAATTCGTGTTGATCAAACAGCAGAAGCATATAAAGCGCAAAATGACTTTTTGCTTATTTCATCTATTGATGGTTAGTGTGTTGTTTTACGTCTTAGCTCATATTTAATTTTAAAGCCTCATTTTATATGAGGCTTTTTTAGCACTATAAAGGTGCTTTTATCTTCAAAAATGTGCGATTTCTATTCTTTATTAATTTCTGAAAAATAGACTTTATTTAAATTGAGTCCCTTACTAAATAGTATTACGTTTTTTTAAATACGTAATACTAAATTGGCATAGCCTTTGCTTTATAAAATACATGAAAGGTGAACTAGGGTTCCGATATATGCATTTCATATATGACTGAGACCGAGAGTTCACGGCTTCGTTTTTAACCAAACAGAGCTACACGGAGGGATAAAAGCCCGGGAGGTTGTATTTATAGCTTTTAGGGGGCGTGCAATGGGCGAATATCATAATAACCAAGTTCTTTGGGCTGAGCGTTTACCAGGTGGACATCACTGGTCTGCACGCATTGGGCGTGGCGCAGTCTTACAACTGAAAGCCTTAGGCAAAAATGCCAATGTGGCTCTTTATTGCGTAAACAGTGAAGATAAACTTGAACGCTATAACATGCCAGACAGCTTAAAAGGGCAACACACTGCATTTTTAAGCACAGGACATATCTTAGCCTCTGACCTTGGTCGAGCTATGGTTTCTATTGTTAAAGATGACCACAGTTGGAATGATGCTTTTTGTGCACCAAGCACAGCGAAACAAATCGAAAAGCAATTTGGGATTCAAACTTTCCAAGATGCACGTAATGACATGTATCGCAATGGGAAAGACAGTCTATTGCTTGAAATGACCAAGTTTGGTCTATCTGCTACAGATCTTAGTAGCACTTTAAATCTATTCTCAAAAGTTCAACCTGATGACAATGGCAACTTAAGTTATGTGCAATCGGACAATACCGATCAAGTAATTGAACTGCGTTTTGAAATGGATTGTTTGGTGTTCTTATCTTCTGCACCGCATGCTTTAGATAATAGTACTGAATATGCACCTGCTGACATCCAACTTTCACTTTTTAAAGCTCTACCTTTAGATGAAACTGACGTTTGCCGTGATTCATGCCCGCAAAATAAACGTGCATTCCAAAATAATAATCGTTACTACGCATTATCTTCTAGCGTGCTTAGCGCTTAATTGGGGAGAAGAAAAATGACTGCATTAGTTCAATTAAACAAAGAAGTGCTCAATGAGGTTTGTCCTGCTGGTGAAGCATGGATGTGTGAAGTGAAAAAAGGACAATATTTCCGCATTGTTGATGTCGAAGGTAATCAAGCAGTAGATACCTTATTTATTTCTGCTCAAAACCCTGAAGAGCGTTATAGCGCAACTGATACTTTAGCTATTAACCAACAGATTTACTTGGAAAAAGGTACAACGCTCTACACTAACTTTGGTAATAAAATTGCCACCATTAATGATGATAACTGTGGTCGACATGACACGTTAGGTGGTGCTTGTTCATGTGAAAGCAACACGGTGCGTTATAGCTTAGATAAGTTCCCAATGCACAGTTGTCGTAATAACTTCATGATTGCTTTATCTCAACATGCTATTGCGAAAAAGCATGGTTTAAACGTGCGCCATATTGGGCCGAATATTAACTTCTTTATGAATGTGCCTGTAACGGCGGAAGGTCATCTTAAGTTTGATGATGGTATTTCCGCACCGGGTAAATATGTCGAAGTGAAAGCGGAAATGGATCTTATTGTTCTGATCTCTAACTGTCCACAACTGAACAACCCTTGTAATGCCTATAACCCAACTAAAATTCAATTGATCATCCGTGAAGGCGAGGAATAAGCCATGTTTAATAAAGTTCTAATCGCCAACCGTGGTGCAATTGCGTGTCGTGTTATTCGTACCTTAAAAAAATTAGGCATTCAATCTGTTGCGGTCTATTCAGAAGCTGATCGAGACTCTTTACATGTGACGTTAGCCGATGAAGCTGTTTTTATTGGCGATTCACCTGCAAGCCAAAGTTATTTAAATATTGATAAAATTTTAGAAGTGGCAAAGCAAACGGGTGCACAAGCGATTCATCCCGGCTATGGATTTTTATCTGAAAATGCAGAATTTTGTGATTTGTGTGAAGCTCAAGGTATTGTGTTTTTAGGACCAAATTCAGCGCAAATGAAATCATTTGGTTTAAAACATACTGCACGTGAACTTGCGATTCAAGCCAATGTGCCATTACTGCCAGGTAGTCAGTTATTGGCGGATGAAGCCGAAGCTCTGCTTGAGGCATCACGCATTGGTTATCCTGTGATGCTGAAAAGTACCGCAGGTGGTGGTGGTATTGGTATGCGTTTGGTGTGGAACGAAGAAGAGCTGAAAGATGCTTATGCAACCGTATCCTATTTAGCGCAAGCCAACTTTAAAGATGCAGGATTATACCTAGAGAAATTTGTTCAAAATGCTCGTCATATCGAAGTGCAAATTTTTGGTGATGGTCAGGGTTTGGTTTTAGCACTGGGCGAGCGTGATTGTTCAGTACAACGCCGTAACCAAAAAGTGGTAGAAGAGACGCCTGCACCACATTTGAATGATGAGCAACGTGCCTATATTCAAAATGTAGCCATTCAACTGATGCAGTCGGTGAATTACCGTTCGGCAGGGACAGTTGAATTTGTGATGGATACCGACACACAAGAATTTTATTTCTTGGAAGTAAATACTCGTCTGCAAGTTGAACACGGCGTAACAGAACAAGTATTTGGTGTCGATTTAGTTGAATGGATGGTAACGCTAGGCAGTGGTGATTGGAATGCACCAACCTCAAAGTTAGAGTCTAAAGGGCATTCGATTCAAGTACGTTTATATGCAGAAGACCCAATTAAAAACTTCCAGCCAAGCGCAGGTTTACTCACTTATGTAGATTTTGATCCGCAAGCACGTAATGAAACTTGGGTAGAAACAGGCTCAAATGTATCTTCATTCTATGACCCAATGATTGCCAAAATTATTGTCACTGCGGAAAATCGTGACTCTGCGATTCAAGCGATGACGGATACTTTGGCGAAAACCTCGGTTGCAGGTATAGAAACCAATCTTGAATATCTACAAAATATTATCGAATGCGATGTATTTAAAGCAGGTACACAAACCACACGTTTTTTAAATACCTTCGAGTGGGAAACGCAAAAAATTGAAGTGCTTCAAGCGGGTATTCAAACCGCTGTGCAAGATGTGACAGGGCGTTTGGGTTATTGGGATGTGGGCGTACCACCATCAGGTGCGATTGATCCATTATCTTTAAATGTCGCAAATCAACTGCTTGGTAATGCATATAACACCGCAGGTTTGGAATGTACGCTACAAGGACCAACTTTAAAATTCCATTGTGATAGCCAAATTGTGATTACGGGCGGAGAAATGTCTGCAACGCTTAATGGTGTTACGGTTCCAATGTGGCAAACCATTAATGTGAAAAAAGGACAAATCCTGAAAACAGGTAAAGTTGCCACAGGTTGCCGTAGCTATATCGGTATTAAAGGCGGTTTGAATGTGCCTGAATATTTAGGTTCACAAGCAACTTTTACATTAGGTCAATTTGGTGGTCATGCAGGTCGTAATTTGTTGATTGGCGATATGTTGCCAATTACAGCGTACACATCGGTTGAATCTAAAGCATTAAGTCCTGAGCAAATCCCAACATTTTCGAATACATGGGAAATTGCGGTGATGTATGGTCCACATGGTGCACCTGATTTCTTCACCAAAAAAGATATTGATACTTTTTTTGTCCAAGAGTTTGAAATTCACTTTAACTCAAGCCGTACAGGTGTGCGTTTAATTGGTGAAAAACCTGAGTGGGCACGTATAGATGGTGGTGAAGCAGGATTACACCCATCCAATATTCATGACAATGCTTATGCGATTGGTGCAATCGATTTTACAGGCGATATGCCGATTATTTTAGGGCCAGATGGTCCAAGTTTAGGTGGATTTGTTTGTCCTGCGGTGATCGTCAGTTCAGAGCTTTGGAAAGTGGGTCAGCTAAAAGCGGGCGATAAAGTGAAATTTATTCCTGTATCTTATGAACAAGCACAAACTTTAAATCAAGCCTATAGCAAAGCCTTAAAAGCTGACGTTACTGATACTGTTGATTTTGCACCAAGATTTAGCGCAGAAATGGAAACGCTACAAGATGCCATTCTTGCGACCTTAAAAGGTGAAAATGGCTTGCCTGATGTGGTATATCGCCCTGCGGGTAACAATTATATGCTCGTTGAATATGGCGAGTTAGTACTGGATTTAAACTTACGTTTCCGTATTCATGCGCTGATGCAATGGGTAAAAGATCAGCACTTTGATGGCATTATTGATTTAACACCAGGGATTCGCTCGTTACAAATTCATTTTGATTCATTGGTTTTAGATCAGAAAAAACTGCTTGGTTTATTACAACAAGCTGAAAGCCTATTGCCTGATGTAACGGAGATGGAAGTGCCATCACGTACTGTCTATTTACCACTTGCTTGGGAAGATTCGCAAACCCAATTGGCAACCGAGCGTTATATGCAAACCGTGCGCCCTGATGCACCGTGGTGTCCTGATAATGTTGAGTTTATCCGCCGTATTAATGGTTTAGATTCTAAACAAGCAGTGAAAGACATTGTGTATAGCACCAATTATTTGGTGATGGGTTTGGGTGATGTGTATTTAGGTGCGCCTGTGGCTACGCCGCTTGACCCACGCCATCGTTTAGTGACGACTAAATATAACCCTGCACGTACTTGGACACCTGAAAATGCTGTTGGTATTGGCGGTGCTTATATGTGCGTGTACGGCATGGAAGGTCCGGGTGGATATCAGTTTGTCGGTCGTACTACGCAAATGTGGAGTCGTTACCGTAAAAACCCTGACTTTGAGCAAGATATGCCGTGGTTACTGCGCTTCTTTGATCAAATTAAGTTTTATGAAGTCTCTGAAACAGAACTTATGCAAATGCGTGAGGACTTTAAAGCAGGTCGCTTAAAACTTCGTGTTGAAGAAGGTGTGCTTAACTTAAAAGAATACAATGATTTCTTGATTGAAAATGAGCAATCTATTTCAGAGTTTAAAGCTGTACAACAAGCGAATTTTGATGCTGAACGTAAACGCTGGCATGAAGCAGGGCTTGCAGAATATGTATCTGAAAGCCTTGATGCTGTGACTGATGATAGTGATATTCAAATTCCTGATGGTGGTTGTGCGGTTGAGTCGCATATGCCAGGGTCTATTTGGAAAATTGAATGTGCTTCGGGTGATATTGTGGAAGAAGGTGCAACCTTAGCCGTAATTGAAGCAATGAAAATTGAGATTCCAATTATTGCACCTGAGCGTATGAAAGTTGAGGAAATTGTGATTGAGAAAGGGCAAACAGTGAAAACGGGACAGGTGTTGTTTACGTTGGCACCAGTGGCTTGATGAGATAGTTATAAAAAAGACCGCTTAAGCGGTCTTTTTTTCAGGTTGTATTAAACCAAACTTTTCCTCAATCCTGTTAATGAATGTAAGGAATTCATTATTTCCTTGTTGATCTGTGCAACTTTCTATAATTTCCTCGCATGTACTATTTCCCCATAATTTTTCAATTAAATTACTTTTTTTAATGGCGATATAATTGGATAGAAGAGGAGTTAAAAGTACTTTTTGATCAGAAAAATTATCAGGGGTGTAGCTAAGTCTGTTATTAGATACTCTTAATATGACATTAGGATGTAGATAGTTCTCACACTCTCTTTTGGTAGTTAAATGAAAAATAATATTTGGATATTTAATCTGCGATGCTAGATTCTGTTGGTACTTAGGGCAGTTGTTACCATCATTATCAGAATCAAAAAATACAGCCCAAGGTTTTTGAAGTGATTCAATTAACTTATAGTTAACCCAATGTTTTAAATTATCACTTCCTCCACTTATTAAAAGTTGTACATCTAGTTCAGCGATGTAATCTTTTTGAATTAATCTATTTTCTGCAAATTTTGAAAATATGTGTTTTAAAAATACAACATCAGAAACACCTTCAACGAATATATATCCTCGACATTGAGGATTAGAGATATTACCAAAAGGATGTATACCTAAATCTTCACTGATTGATTGTAAAATGTCATTGCAATCTGCATGTGCAATGACATGCTGATTTGTTTCATCTTTTGTGATGTATCTTAAACTGGTTATAGGCATAAGCCCTGCTAAGGCTGGGGTGTGAGTAGTTACTAATATTTGAGTTTTGGGCAATATGGATAAATCTAGAAGAGCCTTTATTAACATCTCCTGATAATCGGGATGTTGTGAGGTTTCAGGTTCTTCAATTGCATAAATAATTGAGCGACCATCTGCTTCTAGAAATTTTTTCTCTGCTTCTGCTCTAAAAAAGTTTAGGAGAATTAATCTTCTTACTCCACTTCCTCTTTTATTGACAGGAATACCTTGTTCAGAGGCTAAAGCCATTGAAAAAATTGACTCCCATTTAGGTTCTTTTGAAAAATTTGGAATCAAATCTCTCGCTAATGCTGAATCCATTTCTGATAATTTTTCTAAAGTTCTTCCAGCGACATCTTCAACTTTTGTTTTGATATGTTCCTGAATAGCATGTAATTGTGGTTGAATTTCAGATAGCGCATGTCTAATTGCCAGTTTCATTGGATCTTGGACTTCACTATCTTGGTCGCTACTATTGCGGTCTGATTTAAATAAAGCATAAATAGGTAAGAAGTTCTTTAAGGCATCCCAAACATTTTTTGCATCTTCTTTATTTAATGGAATTTCTTTGGGCTGAAAAGTAAGAGGTTCTGATTGGAATAAATATTGCCTTAAAGAAGTATTAGATCTTTGGTCTTGAACTTGGGATATATCTAGATTTTTTGCCTTAAGCAATGTTTTTAACTCTGCATTTTTCAAAATTATCAAATTATCTAAGCCACTATTATTTGGATAGTTGGCAATCAGACATAAGTCAGTTGATATTTTTTGGCTTATACGAAAAGTTTTTTTTATTTCTAAGTAGCCCTCTGAATTTAATAAATGTTCATCTTGTAAAGTTGTGACAGATGTAGCATCAAGTATTAGAGAGGTTGGATTATCATCAAAAATACATGTTATTGAAACATTATCGTCTTCGGCACAATTCACACATTTATCACTCTTATCCAAAGAAGAGTTCTCAAAGAAAATATCTAGTGCTTCTAAAATAGTAGATTTACCCGCATCATTTTTTCCAATGATTCCTGTTAAATCTGAATCAATATTTATCAAGTTTTCGTCTTGATATCCCCTAAAATTTTCTAATTTAATTGCTATTAATTTCATAAAAAAATTTCTTTTTTAAAATAATTTGGATTAAAAATGATCGAACTTTTAATTTAGCATTCTGTTGTATAAATTAAAAGCTAAAGCTGATATGGTTTTTAAAAGATTAAATAAAAGGTCTTTTAAAAGGTCTTTTAATTGGTTATCATTTGACTATTGTTTGCATATCTAGGACATTAACCAATATGAACAATATTATCCATTCACGCTTTGTCGCAAGTGTTTCCGACCTTAAAAAGAATCCAATGGAAGTCGTAAACAATGGCTTTGGCGAAGCAGTTGCCATCTTAAACCGCAACAATCCAGCATTCTACTGTGTCCCTGCGGACATGTATGAACGCTTGATGGATTTAATTGAAGACAAAGAACTCCTTAAGCTTGCTGAAGAAGCACAAACAGAAGAAACCGTAAAGGTAAGCCTAAATGACCTACGAGCTCGAGTTCACAAAAACCGCGCTTAAAAAGTTCGATAAACTCAATCCGCAAATTGCGGAACAGTTTATTCGTAAGCTCGAAACCATTTTAGATAATCCCAAGATTCCGAAAAACAAACTCAGTGGGTCGGTAGACTTATATAAAGTCAAACTCAGATTGGCTGGCTATCGCTTGGTTTACTAAGTGATTGATGCAAAAATTGTGGTTTTAGTACTAGATGTAGATCGTAGAGATACAATCTATAAGAAAATGTAAAAAGACTGCATAAGCGGTCTTTTTAGTGCTAAAAATTATGAATTATTCATCTGATTCTTCATCATCTTTCGCTTCTAAATTAGCCTTTTTAAGACTATTTTCAAAGCGTTGATCTTCTTTATATTTATCAATAGATTTCTTTGCTAACTCATCCATGCTTCGCTTGAATTGAGAAGAACATTCCTCAACAATCTTTACTCGTTCTTCAGCAACAAGTTGATAATCATTAGCTTTCCATTGTTCTAAAGAATATGATTTACTTTGGTAAACACAGCTTTTTGATGAGAGGTTAACATGCCTAGCACCAAAAAATAATGCATAACCATTTTTAACTGATTTATCTGACTTTTCATAAATCAAACTCCAATAAGGACGAGTAGGTTTTACAAAGAAACCTAGAAGATATTTATCTTTAATATATGGATGGTCTTTTAAAATTGTATCTTTGTAATTTTTAATTGCTGGTTCAATATCAAAAAGTGGATTTTTCAGTTTTTCTTTGTCTGTAATATCTTCGATCAAACTTCCTTTAATATCTTCTTTAGAACTTCCCGCCATTGAACCACCCACCAATAAAAGTAAAGTCGTTTTCGCAGCGGTTACTTTTACAGAGTCAGAAAATTTTACAATTCTAAGCTGTGTTGAACTTTCATAAGCACCGTCATCTGCATCATTTGACTTCGCTGAACGTTCAGCAATACTCTGTGAATTATAAGTTGGTAATGAAGTAACGGTTTTGTAATCTGCAAAAGCTAAGGTATTCGAAAATAAAAGAGCCGTTATTAAAAATAGTTTATTTGTCATAGTAAAAAATTGAATTTATAAATTTTGGGAAAAGATACAAGAAAATACTTAAAATTTCAAAAAATACATAACTAGATAATACGAAAGTTTTTTCAAGATGTTTCATTCGTCATAAGAAGAGTGAAATAGAAAAAATGGCACGCTTTCTGCTTCTTCTTTAGTAATACAAATTTCAATTTTTGTAATACTCAAGTGGAGATGCGCATGATCAAATCGAATAGCAAAAAAACAATGCATCCTATTGTTCAATTTGTAGTTGAACTTCTAAGCGCACGTGCAGGGTTGCACATCAAACAACAAACAAAAACACCAAAAAAGGAACAGCGCCGTGGCTAAAACCAAATTGGCACGGATTAGCATTACCTTGCCCGAAAAAACACTCAATGCACTCGATTTACGCATAGTCGAAGAACATTACGAAAATCGCTCACAAGCCATTGTCGATATGATTCATCAACATCTTATTGCAGACTTTGCAGAGTCAAATGCAGTGATGGTGGGTACATTAACACTGCTTTATGACGTTAGCTCAAAACCGCTAAGAACACAGCTTATAGACTTACAACAACAATATCTTACGCAGGTCATTAGCTCACTTCACATTCAACTCGATGATAACAAAGTCATGCAAGTCATGCTCATGCAAGGTTTGAGCACAGACTTACAGAAAATTAGTAAACAATTTATCGCACTCAAAGGTGTCATAAAAGGGCATTTAGAACTTATGGATGCCGTGATGCCACCTATACCACAAAATTCAGATTTAACAGGGGGTTAAAATGCAAAATTTATGGACTATTCAACAATGGAAAGACGCATATACAGAAGGTTTAATTCAACTTTCTGACCTCGTTGAATACGTCAAAAATATAAAAAATGATGACAATGCTTGGATTTCAATTGCCACAGAACAACAGCTTCAACAGCAAATCAATGCACTGCAAAAGCTCGATCAAAACTTACCACTTTACGGTGTGCTATTTGCGGTAAAAGACAATATAGATGTAGCAGGTTTTTATACAACAGCAGCATGTAAAGAAGCCGAATATCTTGCTGAAACAGATGCATTTGTGGTGCAAAAATTGAAACAAGCTGGGGCAATTGTGGTGGGAAAAACCAACCTAGACCAATTTGCAACAGGCTTGGTGGGAGTGCGTTCACCTTATGGCGCAGTAAAAAATAGCTTTAACTCTGAATATATTAGCGGTGGGTCAAGTTCAGGTTCTGCTGTTGTTGTCGCAAAAGGTATTGTGCCATTTTCACTCGGAACAGATACCGCAGGTTCTGGTCGAGTACCCGCAGGACACAACAATATTATCGGTTTAAAACCAACCAAAGGCTGGTTTTCAACTTCGGGTTTAATTCCTGCTTGTCGTACCATTGATGTCATTTCAGTTTTTGCTTTACATGTTGAAGATGCTTGGACGGTTGCCGATATTATGCAAGGCACAGATGAGCTAGATGATTACTCAAGAAAGCATCCTGAAAATGTGCCATCTCAGTTTTCAAAAGGTAAAATTGCCATTCCCAATATGCTGGAATTTTATGGTGATGCCGAATCTGAAAAAGCATTTTTAATTGCGATTGGACGTGTAAAAGAACTTGGTTATAGCGTAGAAGAAATTGATTTTTCACCATTTAACCAGTTGGCATCTGCTTTGTATAATCGTTCTTGGGTTGCTGAGCGTACCAATGCAGTGCAAAAAATGGTTGCACGTGAGCAAACACATCCCGTCATTCATCACATTATTAATCAAGCAGATCAATTCAATGCGGTTGATGCTATGCAAGATGAATATGACCGTAAAAAATTAGAAAAAATCATCAATCAATCGCTTGAAAAATACGATGCGTTAATGGTGCCAACTGCACCAACAATTTACAAAATTGCAGATGTTGAAGCAGATCCATTCATTAAAAACAGCCACATGGGAGCGTATACCAACTTTGTAAACTTTGCCGATTTATCTGCTTTGGCATTGCCGAATGTGATGCGTGCAGATGGTTTACCAAGTGGTGTCACTTTTATTTCACAAGCATGGATGGATGAAGCATTAGCGAAGTTTGGTCAAATTTGGCAACAAAAAACAGCGCTTACTTTAGGTACATCCGATATCAGCTTTAATCCAACAGCATCTTTAAAGTCTGAACATTTTGTAAGGTTGGCAGTTGTTGGAGCGCATTTAACAGCTATGCCACTGAATTTTCAAATTGTGCAGCGTTACGGCACGCTTATCGAAAAAACGCTGACTTCTGAACATTATCAATTATTTGCACTAAAAAATACCACGCCACCTAAACCAGGTTTACAGCGAGTAGCGCATGGTCGTGCCATTGAAGTCGAAGTTTGGGAAGTACCACGTTCACGTTTTGGCGATATTGTGGCTGAAGTTCCTGCACCACTCGGTATTGGCAATGTGGAATTACGTAATGGCACGTGGGTAAAAGGTTTTATTTGTGAAGGATATGCATTGGAAGATGCGGAAAATATCAGTCACTTTGGGGGATGGAGAGCCTTTATAGAGTCTAAGGCAATCGTAAATACGAAGTTTCAATGTTTGAATATTGGGGAAGTTGTAAAATGATCAAAAAAGCATTTTTATCGGCATCAATTGTATCTGCAATTGTATTAGCGGGCTGTGATAACACAGCAAAAATTCCAGAGCGTTCTGATAAGGCAGCAGGTGCAGTAAATACGACACCAATTACCATTGGTTATAGTGATTGGCCAGGTTGGGTGGCATGGCAAGTGGCCATTGAAAAAGGTTGGTTTAAAGAAGCGGGTGTGAATGTCGAATTTAAGTGGTTCGATTATTCAGCGTCAATGAATGCTTTTTCTGCCAATCAATTAGATGCAATCTCCGTGACCAACGGGGATGACCTAGTGATTGCATCGGGTGGTACGAAGGGTATTATGATCATGGCAACGGATTATTCCGCAGGGAATGACGTTATTATTGCCAAAGCGGGTATTCAGAGTATTGCCGATTTAAAAGGCAAATCCATTGCTGTTGAAAAAGGTTTGGTCGATCATCTTTTATTAAATACGGCTTTGGCAGATGCAAAAATAGCGCAAACAGATGTGAAACTGGTTAATGCTGTGACCAATGAATTACCGCAAGTATTTGCAAGTCCGGATGTTTCAGCCATTGCGGTGTGGCAACCTGTTGCAAACCAAGCGTTGAAATCGGTTGCTGGTTCTAAAATTATCTACTCATCAAAAGATAAACCAGGACTTATTTATGACACTTTAACCGTGAATATGACACATTTATCTAGCCATAAAGAAGAATGGAAAAAAATCATTCAAATTTGGGATAAAACTGTTAAATATATTCAAGATCCTGCAACACGTGCAGATGCCTTGGATATTATGTCTAAACGTGTGGGGCTAGCACCTGAGCAATATTCGCAGTTTATTGATGGCACGCATTTACTTGATTTAGAAGCCAATAAGAAAGTATTTACCAAAGGTCAGGGTTTCGATTCAATTTATGGTTCAAGTTATCATGTGAATGAATTTAACGTACTGAATGGTGTTTATACGACAAAGGTAGATGTAGATGGATTAATTTATCCTGCATTAATTGAAGAATTAAAATAAAATAGCGCAAAGAAAAAGGGATAATTTATTTATCCCTTTTTTATATTGATTAAATATGAGTGCTTTTAGAAAACACATTAATAATAACAATTCCTGCAACCATAAAAGTTAGTCCAATTAATGCAGCTGCATCTAAATGTTGTTTAAATACAATAAAGCCAACAAGTGAAATTAGAACAATTCCTGCACCCGACCATAAGGCATAAGTAATTCCAACAGGAACCGTTTTCATGGTGATTGCTAAAAAGTAAATGGCAATGGCATAACCAATAACCGTAATACTTGCAGGAAGCATTTTGGTGAATCCATTCGATGCATTTAAGGCTGAGGTTGCAATAACTTCAGCAATAATCGCAATGATTAAATAAATATATGCAATATTCATGTGAACCCCGATATGAATGAAATAAAAATGCCTTTGAACATTCAAAGGCATTGAATGAGGTTTTTTATTTTTGTGTACTTACTTTGGTCATACGTGGAATAGTCGGTAACTCTGCAAGTGCAGGGTCTAGCTCATCTTCATCGGCATGTACAAGTTGATCTACTTTCTTTCTTAATGCTTTAAATTCCGCAGTGAGCATAAGCTCAGACTCACGTGGTCTGGGTAAATTGACTTCAATAATTTCTTTAATTTCACCAGGATTTGCTTTTAAAGCGACAATACGGTCTGCAAGTAAAATTGCTTCATCCATATCATGCGTCACAAAAATAATGGTGATATCAATGTTTTGCCACAAATCCATGAGATGTTTTTGCATTTTTTGACGCGTATGTGGATCAAGTGCACCAAAAGGTTCATCCATAAGTAGAATTTTCGGTTCATTAACTAAGGCACGAGCAATTGCAACGCGTTGTTTCATACCACCTGAAAGTTCATGTGGATACTGGTTTTCATATTTTTCTAAACCAATAATATTAATCCATTCACGTGCTTGAGATTCGGCAGATGGGTTGCTTTCGCCTTTCATTAAAGGTCCAAACATTACGTTTTCTTTTACAGTTTTCCATGGGAAAAGCGTATAGCCTTGGAATACCATGCCACGCTCAGGACTTGGACCTGTAATAGGTGAACCATCCACTAAAATCTCACCCTCTGTATAAGGGTCTAAACCTGCAACAACACGGCTAAAAGTCGATTTACCACAACCAGATGGTCCGATGACACAAATAAATTCTCGCTTATGAATTTTTAAATCAAGTGCATTTAAAATGGTGCGTTCAGTTTTACCATGTTTAAATTTTTGGGTCAGTTTTTTTGCTTCTAGGATGACAGGACGTTTATAAATTTTGTCAAAGTATTCACGTGAATCAAAATCTTGAATTGTCATTTTATACTCCTGTTTTCCATTTAAATAGACGTTGCCCAATTTTCATTAAAACCACATCGCAAATAAGACCAATTACGCCAATAATAAGGATTGCAGCAAAAACATTATCAAAGTGTTGGTAGCGTGCTTGTTGGGTAATAAACCAAGTAATGCCAGAAGTACTTCCAATTAACTCTGCCACAATGAGGTATGTCCATGCCCAACCTAAAAGTACACGTAAGTTACGGTAAATTTCAGGTAAAGCCGCAGGAATAACCACATGAATTAGGCTTTTAAATTTGTTCGTACCTAACGTAAAACCTGCTTCAATTAAGCTTTTATCGACTAAGCGGGTGGTATTTGCGATGATAAGAACCTGTTGAAATAATGTACCAATGACAATAATGGCAATTTTTGGTGCATCATTGATCCCTAAAATAGCAACAGCCAAAGCGCCAAAAGCAGGTGCAGGTAAATAACGGAAAAACTCAATAAAAGGCTCAGTTAATTGAGATAATTTATTTGAAAATCCACATAAAATACCTAGGGGTAAACCAATGAGTGATGAAATAAAAAATGCAGTAAATACAATTTTAATACTGTGCCATAAGCTTTCATGAAACCAAGGTACATTGGTCTGTGCTGGTGCTGTTGTAAATGCAGTAACCAAAGCTTTAGCGACTTCATGAGGTGCTGGTAAGTAAATAGGATTGACAACCATCCCTTGAGGTGGTGCAACACCTTGATCGACTGCTAATTGAGCTTCTTTGTAGAAAATTTCTTTATCTATACGGCTATCAATTTGCAAATAAGCCACACTTCCAGAATCTGTGATTTGTACTTGCGGATGCCAAATAAATGGCAAATAGCTGACAGCACACCAAATTAAAATAGGTATTAAAAATGACCCCAAACCCCATAAAACTTTTTGTTGTGGACTGAGTTCACGTGCAACGTATCCCATGCTTGCTGTCCTCAATATTACTTTTTTGAAAAATCGTAATATTTTTAAGCAAATAGGATGCCAATTTTCTATGTGTTAAATCTTTAATTTAAAATTAGATTTTGTTGAGCTTGAATCGACATTCATTAAAAAAATGAAAAGACTAGAATTAAATTATAGTTATTGAATTGATAAGAATTAATCATGTAAATAAGCCACAAACATCATCATGACAAGCGTAGAGTATTCTAAAATTAAACACTTTGGATGGTATGGCTGTGTCTTGGATCGTATTTACTTTAATGGCTGCATTTATGCAAGCTTGGAGAAATGCATTTCAAAAACAACTAAGTACAACTGTTGATGTTTATGGTGTAACTTTAGCGCGTTTTATTTTTGCTTTGCCATTCGCAAGTGTCTATTTATATAGTTTGTACCATCACTATCCCATACAAGAACATGTGACATTTACTGTAAAGTTTTGGGTTTATGTCAGCATTGCAGCACTCAGCCAAATTTTAGCGACCATTTTAATGGTGCAATTATTTAAGCAACGAAATTATGCGATTGGTGTTGGACTAGCGAAAAGTGAAGCAATTTTTGCTGCAATTATTGCATTTATATTTTTAAGTGAAAAATTATCATTTCTTGCTTGGTTGGGGGTGTTGATTGGAGGATATGCTGTTTTCTTATTGAGTAAAGCACCTCATCAGCAGAAGTTATCTGTTAAAACCTTAATGATAGGCGTGGGAAGTGGTTTAAGTTTTGCTGTTACATCGTTATTGGTACGTGAAGCAAGTTTGGAAATAAGCCAGTTGCCTGTTTTACATCGTGCATCTTGGGTGTTATTTACGGTCATATTCATACAATGTGTAGTCATGTTGACCTATTTAAGTTTGTTTAGCCGAAAAACACTATGGGCAATGTGGCAACGTGTAGGGTTAACATTTCGTATTAGTGTATGTAGTTTTCTAGCATCCTTAGGTTGGTTTACTGCAATGAGCTTACAGACAGTAGCAATTGTAAAAACTTTAGGTCAAATTGAGATTTTATTTAGCCTACTTATTTCAGCTTATTTCTTTAAAGAAAAATTAGAAGTCAAAGATAAATTTGGTATTTTATTGGTGGTGATTGCGGCTATTTTGGTGATTAGCATGTAATTGAAAAATAAATAAATATGTGTGATATTTAAGCTAAATATATGTTTAGAATTTTAATTCATGAAGCTTAAAGAATTAAGTTTTACAGATTTGATTGCTATTTTTTCTGCAATTTCTATTTTGGTTTCTATTGCGTCACAAACGTATTTCTATTTTCGTTTAGATGCGCTGTGGATTTTATCATTTTTAACACCCTCTATATATTTCATAGAAGTCATTCGGGTGATGATTCTTTTTATCTTAATTTTTTTCAATGTGATATGTATAGAACAGGTATTTAAGTGGGGGCTTAAATATATAGTAAAAAAGAAGCGAGTTAGGTTGTCTACTTATGAAAGTACTTTTGATGTATTGAATAAAAGCTATAAAAAATACGAGACTAATCAAACGATATTTTTTGGAGTCATTGTTTGTGTTGAATGGATTTTACTGGATTATTTTATTGGTTATTTTAGTATTACGATTTTTGTTTTTGTATGTGCAATTTCAGGATTAATTCTTGCATTATTAATAGATAAAACTTTAGATAGAATAGTTCGTTTTGTAACATTAGGATTAATTATCTTATTTATAACCGCATTAAATGGTGAATTAAAAATACGTGAGTTAAAGCAAACCCCAAAAGTATTTGTCAAAGATAATCCAACTTATGAATATAAAGTTTTAGAAGTAATACAAAACCGAGTGATAGTATTCGATGATAAAAAGACAAATATTGTAATAAAAATTGTTCCAATAGATGCCATAGAAAAGATTGTTGTAGAAAAGCGCTCAAATTAAGAGTTTTCATTCACTCTTGTGAAAAAAAACAGTATCCTACTCATGTAAAAAGGAGCATACATGTATCAAGTACTCGCGCGTAAATATCGTCCTCGTAATTTTAATGAATTAGTAGGTCAAAACCATGTTTCACGTGCTTTAACCAGTGCACTAGAACGTGGTCGTTTACACCATGCGTATTTGTTTACAGGTACTCGCGGTGTAGGTAAAACGACTATTGCACGTATTTTAGCGAAATGCTTGAACTGTGAAACAGGCGTAACATCAACGCCGTGTGAAGTATGTCCTACGTGTAAAGCGGTAAATGAAGGTCGTTTTATCGACTTAATCGAGATTGATGCTGCATCACGTACAAAAGTAGAAGATACACGTGAACTTTTAGATAATGTTCCTTATGCTCCAACACAAGGTCGCTTCAAAGTTTATCTTATCGATGAAGTACACATGCTCTCTACGCACTCATTTAATGCTTTGCTTAAAACATTAGAAGAACCGCCTGAACACGTTAAATTTTTATTTGCGACAACAGATCCTCAAAAGCTTCCAATTACAGTCATTTCACGCTGTTTGCAATTTACTTTGCGTCCACTTGCTGTTGATGAAATTACAACACATTTAACTGATATTTTAGCGAAAGAGAATATTTCGTCAGAACAAGATGCGCTTTGGCAAATTGCCGAATCTGCACAAGGTTCATTACGTGATGCTTTATCTTTAACGGATCAAGCGATTGCTTATGGTCAAGGTGAAATTCATCACCAAGATGTTAAAGAAATGCTTGGTTTAATTGATCGTACGATTATTTATGACCTAATTTTAGCAATACATCAAAATCAAAAAGCACGTGTAAGCGAATTGTTGATGCAATTTAGACAACAAGCGCTAGATGTATCTATGGTTTTAGATCAGCTTATTTCAACATTACATGAGCTTGCTTTGTTGCAATATCTGCCAGAGTTAAGCCTAAAATATAGTGCTGAAATTAATAAGAAGATCATGCAACTGTCTCAGTTAGTATCTGCTCAAGATTTACAACTGTATTATCAAATTACCTGCAAAAGTCGTGCAGACTTACAGCTTGCTGTTACGCAAGAGCAAGGTTTTGAAATGTGTGTTTTACGTTTGTTGGCGTTTAGACCATTACAACCAAATGAGGTTGTAGTAAATACACAAAAAACCATTCAGCAAACGGAGCAGATAGACGCTGTACAACTACAGACATCCTTACCCACGCAAGCTTTGGTTGTAGAACAAACGACGACTGAATATGTTGTAGATGTGCCTATGGCGGAAGAAAAACAGCCAGTCGAATTAAAACAACAAATTGAAAATCAAGATTCATCTCAAAATAATGTAGATCAAATTGTTTTTGATCCATCTACAGGTGATACGTTATTTGGTTTAGATGAATCTGAAGTGGAAGAAACAGTTCATCAGGCAGATGAACCATCAAGTGATGATTTTTTAGAAGAAGATTTTAGCCTAAGTAATTTTGATGAACAGCCTATTACTCAAGCTTCCAATACTTCAGAACAAAGTAAAGACGTTTCACAAGATGTTCTAGAAGTAGAAGTTGTAGAAACAATTGCTTCACCAAAGATAGAAGCACACGTTGAAGACGTGATTGTTGAAGTTACGCCGGTAGAAAAAACATCTTTAATGCCACAAGATATTTTGCGCTTACAAGATCAAGTCTTGGATGGTGAATGGAGTGTTGAAAAGTGGGAGTTTTGGTTTAGAAATAGTGGACTTTCACCTGCAGTTCAAGAAATTGCACAATATGGCGTAATGCAGGGTCAAATCGATGGTGAATCCATATTCCATGTGCCGAATCAGTATCAACATTTAGTCACACAAATGCAGGCAAATTTAGAAGATGCATTAAAAGCTCAATGGTCGAATACGTTATTTAAAATTCAATATGGTGATGTTGACGGGATGACGCCGTTTGCGATGCAGCATGACCGTAAAGAGAAAGCATTTCAACGTACAGTAGAATTGTTAAATGCTGAACCAATTGTTCAAGATTTAATGAAGACTTTTGATGGTGAATTGCAGAATATTCAAATTAAGTTGTAATTTTTTATTAATAATGAATATATAAAAAAAACAGGCTCTTGAGCCTGTTTTTTTTAAATTTTAAATCTAATTAAAGATTAGAAACGGTAACCAAGACCAACAAAAGTTACGATTGGGTTGATTTCAACTTTACTTTTACCTGTGATTAAAAGATCTTTGTTTTTGTCCAAAATTTCAAGTTTTGCATTTGTAGACAAATGAGCATAAGAAACTGATGCGGTTGCGAACCAATCTTTATTAATGTTGTAATCAACGCCAGCAACAACAACAGGAGCAAAAGCATCTTCAACAGTTACATTACCTAAACTTGGTTTCATAAGTGCTAATGCACCAGTATTTAATGCAGCATTTACACGATCGCTATCGACATCAATATCGCTGAAATGAGCATACATTACACCACCACCTAAGTATGGGCGAATTTTACTATCTACAGTACCAAATTGGTATTTAGCAAGAAAAGTAGGCGTATATGCTTTAGTGCTTGCAACTTTATCAAGTTTACTTAAATCTGGACCAACACCAGAAGCACCTGGAATAGGAGCTTCCGCAAGACCAGCACCAGATAATTTCATTTTAGGTGGAGCACCTAAAACCATTTCAAGTGAAACATTATCATTTACGAAATAATCAAGTGTTAAACCAATAGTATCAGCCTTTTGCACTTCAAAACCAGCGCCAGCAGAATAGCGAGAACCTGATAGAATAAGACCATCATTTGCTGCAGTATTTGTTACACCTTGAGCAGAGCTTTGCGGCATTACATGTAACCAACCTGCAGAAACACCAAAAGTTTTACCATCTGAAGTTGCGGCATGAGTTGCTGTAACAGCAGTTAAGCCTAAAAGTGCAAGTGGGAGAATCGTTTTAATTGAAGGCTTCATATATGTCCCTTAATAGAAGTAGAAGTGTGTTTTGAAATTACTGCAAAGTTTAGGGATTTAATTTTGAAATAAAATATTTAGTTAATAAAAATTACACAATAATCAAAGTTTAGCTGAAACGGTGATAATCAAAAATCTTTGTAAAACATGAATATATATTTTTAGATAATATTAAAAACATTATAAGTTATTGTTTTTATT